>CAZDVP010000050.1:0-12604 GCA_964508865.1 uncultured Bacteroides sp.
GGACGCAAGATTTTCATTCTTGAAAGAGGAGTTCGATTCTCCTATGGGCTACCCGCCCCGAAGCAATCCCGCTTCGGGGCTTTTCAATGCTCCCCGCTAAAAAAAACGATACGAAAGTTTGTGAGGCAAAGAATTTTTTTGTAACTTTGCAGCGTAGCAACGGAGGGGGCGCAGGTCTCTTCCGAGTTTTTTATAGAACCGATCATGATTGACAAAACATTAGTTGAACAGGCAGCCCGCCAGGCAATAGCAAACACCGACCTCTTTCTGGTCAGCGTTAGCGTCAGCGCCGACAACCGCATAGTCGTTGAAGTTGATTCAAAGGAATATATGGATGTTGACCAATGCGTTCGCATCAGCCACGAAATCGAGCAGGCGCTCGACCGCGACGCCGAAGACTTTGAACTCGAAGTCGGCTCAGCCGGCCTGACCTCGCCCTTCAAGGTGCGCGAGCAGTTCGACAAAAACGTTGGCAACGAAGTGGAAGTGCTCACGCGCGACGGCCGCAAATTCACCGGCACCCTCGTTGAAACCACCGACTCCGGCTTCACCGTTGAAATTGCCCGCAAGGTCAAAAAAGAGGGCCAGAAGCGCCCGGTCGTTGAAATGCAACCCGAAACCCTGAGCTACGACGACGCCAAATCAGTAAAATACGTAATAAACTTTAAATAAGACAGTAACACCTAATTCACCCATGGCAAAAAAAGCGGAAAACACCAATATGGTGGAACGTTTCGATGAGTTTAAGGAATATAAGCACATCGACAAGGCCACGATGGTCAGCGTTTTGGAAGAGAGCTTCCGCAAAGTGCTCTCCAATATGTTTGGCACCGACGAAAACCTCGACGTTATCATGAACCCCGACAAGGGCGACGTGCAGATTTTCCAGAACCTCGAAGTAGTTCCCGACGGCGAAGTTCAGAACCCCCACCTGCAGATTTCGCTCTCCGACGCCCGCGCCGACAACGACCCCGACGCAGAAATCGGCGAGGAACACACCAAAGAAATCATTTTTGCCGACTTCGGCCGCCGCGCAATCCTGAATCTGCGCCAAACCCTGCAGTCGAAAATTCTCGACCTGCAGAAAGAAGCCATCTACTCCAAGTTCAAAGACCTTGAAGGCGAGCTGATTTCGGCCGAAGTTTATCAAACCTGGAGCCGCGAAACCCTGCTGATGGACGAAGACCACAACGAGCTGCTCCTGCCCAAGAGCGAATCGATTCCCGGCGACTATTTCCGCAAAGGCGAAACCATCCGCGCCGTGATTGCCAACGTCGACAACAAGAACAACAACCCGAAAATCACCGTTAGCCGCGTGTCGGACCAGTTCCTGCGCGCCCTGTTTGAACTCGAAGTTCCCGAAATCCACGACGGCCTCATCAACATCCGCGCCGTTGCCCGCATTCCCGGCGAACGCGCAAAAATCGCCGTTGAGAGCTACGACGACCGCATCGACCCCGTTGGCGCCTGCGTGGGCGTGAAGGGCTCGCGCATCCACGGCATCGTCCGCGAGCTGCGCAACGAAAACATCGACGTTATCAACTGGACTCCCAACCCCGCCCTGCTCATTCAGCGCGCCCTCAGCCCCGCAAAAATCAGCTCAATCCGCATTGACGAAGAAACCAAGAGCGCCGAAGTTTTCCTGCGCCCCGAAGAGGTTAGCCTCGCAATCGGCAAAGGCGGCATGAACATCAAGCTCGCCTCGAAGCTGACCGGCTATGAAATCGACGTTTACCGCGAAACCGAAAACGAAGACAACGACGACATCTACCTCGACGAATTCAAGGACGAAATCGACGAATGGGTAATCGAAGCGCTGAAAAATCTCGGCCTGATGACCGCTAAGGCTGTGCTCGAAACCGACCGCGACATTCTCATTGAAAAGGCCGACCTGGAAGCAGAAACCGTTGACTACGTGCTGGGCGTTCTGCGCAGCGAGTTTGAAGACGAACTGCCCGCCGAAGCTCCCGAAGCCGAATAAGAATATAGCGCATTAGTCCACCTCAATTTTCCACCCCAAAAACCAACTCCTTTATTAGATATTAAATGGCAAGACAGAAATTAAGCAAAATTGCAAGCGAACTCAACGTGGGGCTCAGCACGGTGAGGGAGTTTTTGCAGAAAAAAAACATCGAAGTTGAAGAAGGCGTCAACGCCCGCGTTGACGAAACCGTTTGCGAACTATTAGTAAAGGAGTTTGGCGGCGGAAAAGAAATAAACCTCGGCCCGCGCAGCGCCAAACCAGCTGCTGTGCCGGTTGAGGAAACCCCGGCCGCGCCGGCAGCCGAAGCGCCGAAAGCGCCCGCAGCACCGGCCAAAGCCGACAAAGGCCCCAAAGTTCTGGGCAAAATCGACCTGACCACCGGCAAACCCATTCAGGAAAAGCCGGCCCCGAAGCCCGAACCCAAGCCGGAACCCAAACCGGAACCCAAGCCCGAACCCAAGCCGGAGCCCAAACCCGAACCCAAGCCGGAGCCCAAATCCGAGCCCAAGCCGGAACCCAAACCCGAACCCAAGCAGGAACCCAAACCAGAGCCCAAGCAGGAACCCAAACCAGAGCCCAAGCAGGAACCCAAACCAGAGCCAAAACCCGAGCCTAAGCCGGAGCCCAAAGCCTCCAATAACTCCGATAGCTCCGATAACTCCAATAATTCCGATAAGGTCTCCAAAGCCAAAGAGCCCGAAGCACCCGCTGCCGACGCAACACCCGCTGAGCCCGAAGTGTTCCGCCTGCACGACAGCAACGCCCTCAAGGCCCAGGGTCCGCAGCTCAACGTTGTTGGCAAAATCGACCTCTCGGCAATCAATGGAGCCACCCGCCCCAAAAAGAAAAGCAAAGAAGAGCGCCGCAACGCCCAGGGAGGTGACTCCGACCGCAAGAAACGCAAGCGCATTGGTGCCGGCGAAAAAGTTGACGTTCAGAAAGAAGGACGCAACGGCCGCGACAACAACCAGCAGAACAACAACCAGCGTCAGAATCAGGGCAATAACGCCAACAAGAACGCCAACAAAAAGAACAACGCCGACCGCAACCGCAAAGCCAAACAGGCCGCGCCCGAAGTCAGCGAAGAAGATGTTCAGAAGCAGGTAAAGGAAGTACTCGCCCGCCTGACCTCAAAAGGCACCAAAGGCCAAAAAGTGGCCGCAAAGTGGCGCAAAGAAAAGCGCGAAGCCTTCGCCACCCGCGAACAGGAACGCGCCGAACAGCAGCAGGCCGAAAGCAAGATTCTGAAACTCACAGAGTTCGTAACGGCCAACGACCTTGCCTCGCTGATGAATGTGCCGATCAACAACGTCATTGCAACCTGCATGCAAATGGGCGTTATGGTCAGCATCAACCAGCGCCTCGACGCCGAAACCATCAACATCGTTGCCGAAGAATTCGGCTTCCAGACCGAATATATCACCACCGAGCTCTCCGAAGCCGTTGCCCAGGTTGAGGACGCCGAAGAAGACCTGCTCCCCCGTCCGCCGATCGTAACCGTGATGGGCCACGTTGACCACGGCAAAACCTCGCTGCTCGACTATATCCGTCAGGCCAACGTAATCGCCGGTGAAGCGGGTGGCATTACCCAGCACATCGGTGCCTACCACGTAACCCTGGCCGACGGCCGCAACATAACCTTCCTCGACACTCCCGGCCACGAAGCCTTCACCGCCATGCGTGCGCGCGGCGCCAAGGTTACCGACCTTGTAATCATCATCGTAGCCGCCGACGACGCCGTGATGCCCCAGACCGTTGAGGCAATCAACCACGCCGCCGCAGCCGGTGTGCCCATCGTTTTCGCCATCAACAAAATAGACAAGCCCCACGCCAACCCCGACAAGATTAAGGAAGAGCTCTCGGCAATGAATTATCTCGTTGAGGACTGGGGCGGCAAATATCAGAGCCAGGAAATCTCGGCCAAGAAAGGCATCGGCGTTGAAGAACTCATGGAAAAAGTTCTGCTCGAAGCCGAAATGCTTGAGCTCAAAGCCAATCCCAACCGCAATGCGGTCGGCGCCGTACTGGAATCGAGCCTCGACAAAGGCCGTGGCTACGTTGCTACGGTTCTGGTCCAGAGCGGCACCCTTAAAGTTGGCGACATTATTCTTGCCGGCACTCACTACGGCAAAGTAAAAGCCATGTTCAACGAGCGTAACCAGCGCGTTAAAGAGGCCGGACCGGCCGTCCCCGTTCTGATTCTCGGTCTGAACGGCGCACCAACGGCCGGCGACACCTTCAACGTTCTCGACTCCGAACAGGAAGCACGCGAAATCGCCACTAAACGCGAACAGTTGCAGCGCGAACAAACCGCCCGCACCACCAAGATGATAACCCTCGAAGATATTGGTCGCCGTCGCGCAATCGGTAACTTCCAGGAACTCAACATCATTGTTAAGGGCGACGTTGACGGTTCAATCGAAGCGCTCTCCGACTCGCTGCTTAAACTCTCGACCGAAGAAATTCAAATCAACGTTATCCACAAGGCCGTCGGCGCAATTTCCGAAAGCGACGTCGACCTGGCCGCCGCCTCCGATGCCATTATTATCGGATTCCAGGTTCGCCCGAGCCAGTCGGCCCGCAAAGCCGCCGAGCGCGAAGGCGTCGACATTCGCCTCTACTCGGTTATCTACCAAGCAATTGAAGAAGTCAAAGACGCTATGGCCGGCATGCTTGCTCCCGAACTCAAGGAAGAAATTACCGGCACTGCCGAAGTGCTCCAGACCTACCATATCTCGAAGGTCGGCACCATTGCCGGCGCCCTGGTTCGCGAAGGCAAAATCAAGCGCTCGAACAAGGTTCGCCTCATCCGCGACGGCATTGTTCGCTACACCGGCGAACTCGGTTCGCTCAAGCGCTTCAAGGACGACGTTAAGGAAGTGGCCTCCGGCTACGATTGCGGCCTGAGCATTGCGGGCTACAACGACCTGCAGGTTGGCGACATCATCGAAGGCTTCGAAGAAGTTGAAGTGAGCCGCACGATTTGATTGCCCACATCAACATAGGATCTAATCTCGGACGCCGCGCGGAACTGATATCCCGCGCGGTGTCGCTGCTTGACCCTATGGTCGGCAAGGTAATTGCCGTTTCGCAACCAATTGAAACCGAAGCCGATGGCTTTCATTCCAACAATCTTTTCATCAACGTCGGCGTTAACGTCGAAACCGACCTGAGCCCGGCTGAAACGGTTGACCGGCTGCACCGGATAGAGCGTATGGTCGACTCCAACGTTTGCCACCGCACTGCCTCCGGCGAATATTGCGACCGCACAATCGACCTCGACCTCATATGCATGGGCCCGACAATATGCACCGACCCGCGGGCCACACTACCCCACCCTCGCATGGCCCGGCGACTGTTTGTGCTGAAGCCTCTGGCCGAAATTTTGCCCGACTGGGTTCACCCGATTCTGAAAAAAACACCACAAAGCCTGATCAATGAACAATAAAAATCTACGCGGCTCTGCCTATCTGCTCCTCTGGTTCGCGGCAAACCTGCTGCTCTTTCTGTGGTTCGATCTGCAATGGTGCGGACTGACCTCATTCCGTCCGTTCAGGGCCTACGTTTCGCTCTATGTGTTCCTGCCGGCGGCAGCGGCACTGTTTAGTCTGCCCGCGGCGCTGAGCCGCAAAACCTGGATTCAGGCAACCGTTTCGGGCCTGCTGGCGGTTTTTCTGCTCTGCAACCTGATGTATTGCCGCACCTATTTCGTTCAGATTCCGCTGCAGAGCTACATGCTCGCGTCGAATCTGAGCGACTTCACGGGCTCTGTTGTCGCCTCGTTGCGCGCCGGCGATTTGATTTATGCAATCATCTGGTTAGCAGCGGTTATCGCCTCGCGCTATTGCAGCGTGGAGCCGCGTCAGCGCAGGCTGAAATACGCATATTTTGGCGTAACGGCGCTGCTCTGCTGCATGAGCTATGCAACCATTGCCGGGCGCGGCGGATTCATGAGCCGCCTGGAAATGATGGCGCGCTCGGTCAACGACACCCAGACCGCCACTGCGGTCTACACGCCTTTTATGCCTCTGCTCCACGAAGCGCTCTCCGCTTCGCAGCCCCTTTCGGCCGATCAGCAGGCCGAAGCCGAGCAATGGCTCACTGAACATCAGGCGCTTACCGCGCGGAGCGTTGCCATTCACGCCGACTCCGCTGCCGCCCCTCGCCGCCTGATTCTCATAATGATCGAATCGCTGGAATCATGGCCGATAGGAACTGAAATCGAGGGCCGGGAAATCACCCCGTTTCTCAACTCGCTGGTTGCGGATTCAACGGTTTACTTCAATCCCAACGTCAGAACCCAGACGCGCGACGGCCGCTCAATCGACGGCCAGCTGCTCTATCTGGCCGGCCAATATCCGCTGGCAAAAGGCGTGTATTCAGTCAAATGCGTGAGCAACCCCTACCGCACAATTGCCTCTGAAATGAAGGCACGCAATGCCGCGACCTACCTGTTTTCGTCCGATATGCCCTCGACCTGGAACGCAGCGGGAATCGACCGCGCGTTCGGAATCGACAGCCTGCTGACCTGCAACCTATTAGGCATCGGGCGCCCTACGCCGACAACCATGCCTGAAGACGCGAAGCTCTACGAAGCGGTTGCCGCCTATATGGACCGTTCGGCCGACTGGCAGCCCGGCGCTGACGCGTTCGGATTGATTGTTACGCTGACGTCGCACACGCCGTTCACCTACGTTCCCAACGATTTCCTGTTCGACACTTCCGGTCTTCCCTCTACTTTGCGGAACTACGTAAGTTCGGTGGCCTACGCCGATATGGCTCTTGGTCAATTCATTGAAAACCGGCTGAGCGCTCCCGGCGCCGAGGAAACCACGATTGTGATTACCGGCGACCACGAGGGCCTGGCAACACTCCGTCCGGAATATGCAGCCGCCCATGATTTTATCGACCCCGCGCAACACACTCCGCTGATTATCATAAACTCACCCTTTGCCGGGCGCGACTCAACGGAGATTGACCAGGTCGACGTTTACTCAGCCCTGCTCGAAGTTGCCGGGCTATATGATACCGCCGACTGGAAAGGCATGGGAATTTCGCCGTTCCGCCCGGTCGAAGTGCCCGACAGTCATCGCCGGGCGGCGCCTCATATCGGCGACCTTTTGCTCCGCTTCCCTGAATTGATAAAATAATCACTCTCCCTAACAATATTTAACAACGCGCGCGCGTTTAATAAAAAAACGTTTTTACCCCACGACCAATCATCAATGAAACTTAAAAGCCTACTGATTGCCCTGGTTCTGACTCTTGGTCTGAGCGGCTGCTCGTCGAAGAAAACAGTGCTTCCCTATTTCACCGACCTGCCCGACAGCGGGGCTGTGGCCACCGGAGATTTCACCGTAAAAATTGTGCCCGACGACGAACTGCTCATCAACGTTTCAGCCGCCGATCCGGCTGCAGTCGAGGACTATACGATTCCCTACCAGCACCCGCGGGTTCGCGATTTCAACACCGAATCGGGCGAAACCCCCGAAAGCGCCATGCGCAGCCGCCGCTCGTCGAACCTGCAGTTGCAAACCTACCATGTCGACGCCGCCGGCTTCATCAACTTCCCGGTTCTGGGCAAACTCCATGTTGCCGGCATGACGCTCAACGGCCTATCGGACTACCTGGCTGAAAAAATAGGCGAAACGGTGGTTGACCCGCTGGTAACGGTTGAACTGGTCAACTTCCACGTAAACGTTATGGGCGAAGTCGTTAAGCCCGGCGTTCAGCTCGTTAACCGCGAGCGCTATTCGATTCTCGACGCCATAGCCGCCGCCGGCGACCTCACCCCCTTTGGCGAACGCAAACGCGTTTTGCTGGTTCGCGAAGAAAACGGTCAGCGCACCTATCACTACCTGAACCTCAACGACTCGCAGCTGCTTGAGTCGCCCTATTTCTACCTGATGCAGAACGATGTTGTCTACGTTGAGCCGAACAAAGTACGCTCCGCCAACGCCTCAACCGACCAGGAACGTCAGTTCCGCCTGTCGATGACCTCCGTTATCGTCAGCGCCGCATCGGTAATCGCCACCCTGGTCATAGCCCTATTCATCAGATAATTCCCCAACCCAACAGATATGGAAGAAAACAAGTCGGAATTCATTGATTTCAGAGCAATTCTAAAGCAATATCGCAAAAACTGGTATTGGTTCGTGATTTCGCTGGTTGCGTGCGTAACAGTAGGCGCGCTGGCAACCGTGCTCATCAAACCTAAATATGAGGTCAAAGCCAACATCATGCTCACCGAGCAGTCGGCCGTCGAGAAATTTCTGGGCGGCGGCCTAAGTGGCGTGTCGCAGCTCTTTGGCGGCAACTCCAGCGCCGAAGACGAGATTCAGATAATGACTTCCCACTCCGTTCTGGAATCGGTTGTTAAAGACCTCGGCCTCAACGTTTCAACCTTCCGCCGCCTGGCCCCGCTGACCTACCTTCGCCAGACCGAACGCATGCCGTTGGAGCTCAGCGTCAACGACCGGACTATCAACGTCGACACCCTGCGCACATCAATCTGGTTCGCCGTCAAGCTGGCCGACAACGGAACCGCCGAGTCGATTCTCGTAACCTCGCCCGACTGCAAAAAAGACCTGTATAGCGGCAGCAACGTCAAGCTCCCCGCCACTCTGAAAACCATTTACGGCACCTTCACCATAGCGCCCACTGAACATCTGACCGCCGAAAGCGCCGGCAACAAATACCGCATCATCCTCCAGAGCCCGGGCAATGCCGCCGAAACCCTGCGCGACCAACTCAACATCGACCTTGCATCGAAACACTCGCAGATTGTTGAAATGCAGATGTATACCGACAACGAGCAATACGCAATCGACGTTCTCAACCAACTCATTGCCAACTACAACGAACGTTCGCGCCGCGACAAGGATATTGCCAACTCCAACACCGCCCGCCTGATTGCCGAACGCCTTCAGGCAGTGCGCGCCGACCTGATCGACACCGAAGCCGAGCTCGCGTCCTACAAGAAAAACGAAGGCCTCGGCATGGTTGAAGCCGACGCACCCTCATACTATGAGCGCATGGGCGAAGCTGAAAAGGGCCTGACCGCCCAGCAGGTGCAAACCGAAATGATTCGCCTGACCCTGCAGCTGGCCCGCGAAAGCGCCAAAGACAACAGCCTGATTCCCCCCATGGGCGAAAAAGACGGCTCAACGGCGCTGATCAATTCCTATAACGCGCTGATTATGCGCCGCGCCTCGATCGAAAGCGCCTCCAAGGCCGACAACATTGCCCTGCAGCGCCTCGACGAGCAAATCAACATGGTTCGCAAAAACCTGATTATATCGCTCGAAAACGCAGTTGAAGCCTCGCTGAAACTCGAAAAACAATTCCGCGACATCTACGACCGCGCCCGCGGCTCGGTCAACAGCCTGCCCGGAGTTGAGCAGAGCTTCCGCAAAATCGCCCGCGACCAGGCCATTGAGGAGCAAATCTACGTTTTCCTGCTCCAGAAACAGGAGGAAACCAACGTGCTCTTCTCCAACCTCAATCCTAAGGCGCAGATTATCGACGCCGCCTACTCGCTGAACGAGGACGAATCAATTTCGCCGGCAATCATAATCTTCATCTCCATATTGCTCGGCCTGCTGATTCCGCCAACCTTCATTTTCATCCGCAACCAGTTTAAGTGACCCCTACCGCAGAAACAAAAATCCCCACGTTCCGTGCGCCTGCCTCCAAATGGTGGCAGGCCATAGGCTTTTGTTTCCTGCTGGCCATGATTGGCTTGCGCATCTACCCGCTGCTGCTCGTCGGGCTGATGTTCTTCATCTGGGTGTGGCGCAACGACCGCTACTACTTCATGGTTGAAATCATGCTGCTCATAGGCAGTTTCGGCATGGTGCCGTTCAATGTGTTTCCGATCCGCATTGCCGACATTTGCCTGCCGCTGAGCCTGTTTGCGATGTTCATTTATCGCAAAACGCCTGCAATCAAGCGCATAACGCTGGCCATGATAGCCTATTTTGCGGTTGTTATTCTGATTGCATCAACCTCGCTCGAATCGATGTCGGTGCAATTCTACAGGATGCGCAACTACTTCACCATCATGCTCTTCTTTATTCCGCTGCTGATTTTCGCCAACAAGGCCTTCAAGTGGGATAAATTCTTGGATGCGCTGACGGTGCACACTCTGGTGATTTGTGCGTTCTACATTATCGACACCTACATTGTTGGCGGCTACATACTCTTGCCCGATACCCACCCGGGCGGCATGGAATCAACGATTTTCGACCCCTACTATAGCAACTTCGGCATCCGCCACTGGCCGCAGGGACTATATGTGCTGGTGCCGCTGGTGCCGGCGCTAAACTACGGCAAGCTGCGCTTTTCGTGGCTGCAATGGCTGATTATTATCGGAGCTCTCTATGCGTCGAAAACCAACTCGCTGCTGTTTGCGCTGATTATCTGCTGGGTGTTTTTCCGCCCCGGGCTCAAAAAAGTCGCGCTCTACAGCGCCACTGCAACAGTGCTGATTATTGGCGGCTACTTCATTGACCGCGCAACCGGCGATAACCTCCGACTGGCCTCAAACATCGACCAGTTCTCGGCGCTCGAAGCCGCGCAAGACGACGAAGACCTGGCCGAGTTCGGCACCGGCCGCATGGCCCAGATTCTGCCCAAGTGGGAACTCCTTTCCGACATGCACCGCCTCCACATCGGCTTCGGATTCCTCCACCCCAAACTCTCGACCAACCCAAAATTCCAGATACGCAACGACTATTATTCCGACATCAGCCAGGCCGACGAAGTGGCCACCGAAGTGGAAGTAACGCAGGTGCAAACGATTCTCGACATCGGCTTCATCGGGCTGCTGGCCCAGACGCTGTTTTTTGTCGGCGTATATTTCATTATCAGGCGCATGCCCCAGGCAAACTACTATCTCTGCACCGTTGTCGGCAACTCGTTTCTGGGAATAGGCGGTTTCGCCGGCTTCACGACCATTCAGGGGCTTACGCTGCTGGCGTTTATTCTCGGCGCCGTTTTGTGTGCCAACAAGCCGCTGAGCCTTCAACCCTCTAAACAGCTGACCGAATGATACCCAAAATAATCCACTATTTCTGGCAGAGCCCGGGTCCGATGCCTCGCAAACTTCAGGATTGCCTCGCGTCGTGGAAAAAATATTGTCCCGACTTTGAATTGCGCTGCTGGACCGGCAACTCGCTGGGCGACGAAACGCCCCAGTGGGTAACCCAGGCGCTCGAAAACAAGAAGTTCGCCTTTGCGGCCGACTATATGCGCTACTATGCGCTCTATCATTTCGGCGGTATTTATATGGACACCGACGTTGAACTGCTCCGCCCGTTCGGCGATATGCTCAACGCTCCCTATCTGATGGGCCACGAATCGGTCGGAGAATCGATTGAATCGGGCTTCCTGGCTGTTGAGCCGGGCAATCCGTTCGTAAAGGCCATGCTCGACTACTACTCCGGCCGCCCATTCGTTAAACCCGACGGCACGCTCGACATGCGCGGCCTGCCCGACATCATTGCTGAAATTTTCGAGAAAAACGGCATTAAGGTGCGCAACGTTGAAACGCCCGCCGAAATCACCAATGCCGACCCCAAAGTGCTCTGCGTGCTGCCGTCGGACTATTTCTCGCCGATTTCGCTTCAAACCTATGCGCTGACCCTGACGCCGCGAACCGTTACGATTCACCATTTCCTTGCCTCGTGGAAGCCGCGCCGCTTCCGCCTCAAAAAACAGCTGCAGCGCGCCCTGGGCCCGAAAATCACCATGGCAATTATCCGCTGCAAGGACTTCATTCTCAACCGCACTCCAGTAAAATGACCTCGACTGACTCCATATTTTCCAAGGTTCTGACCGTTGGGCCGTCGCGCAAAGCGCTGGCCGGCATGGCGTCGGTTCTGAATATCTATAGCGACCTGCTCCCCGACTTCCGCCAGCTCACCTCCAACAGCACCCGCGGCTTCATTCCCGGCCTGTTTGCGCTGAGCGGCACGCTGCTGCGCATGCCCATCGAGCGAATGCGCGGCCGCAAGATTCTGCATGTCCACGTTGCCAGCGGCAAAAGCTTCGTGCGCAAACGCCTGATTCTCAGCTGGGGCAAGCTGCTCGGGTTCAAGCTGATTTACCACTGCCACGGCGGCAACACCCAGGACTACTTCCGCCGCATAGGCATTCCGCGCGCTCAAAAGGTGCTCAACCGCTGCTCAACCATAATTTCGCTGTCGAAAACCTGGCAGGACTATTTCAACACCACCTTCCGCCACCCCGACGTCAGGATTCTCCATAACCCGCTCGTGCCGGCCAAACGCATTGTCCACCCCGAAAAGAACACTCCGCTGCGGCTGCTGTTTCTGGGCAACCTGGTCGATGCCAAAGGGATTTTTGACCTGCTCGAGGTGATTGCCGCCAACCGCCAGCGCTGGAAAGGCCGGGTTAAACTCACCATTGGCGGCAACGGCGAAAACGAGCGCCTGCTCAATTTTGTGCGCGAAAACAAAATCAAAGACCTGGTTGACTTTCTCGGCTGGGTCGACGGCGACAAAAAAGAACAGCTATTTGCCGAAAACCATGTATTGATTCTTCCGAGCTACATCGAGTGCCTGCCAATGTCGATTCTCGAAGCCATGGGCCACGGAA
>CAZDVP010000051.1:0-12347 GCA_964508865.1 uncultured Bacteroides sp.
GCGCAACCCGCGCCGCAGTCGATGCAGGCTGGACCGAACATGCCCGCCAGATTGGCCAGACCGGCACCACAGTGCGCCCCAAACTCTACATTGCCTGCGGCATTTCCGGCCAGATTCAGCACATTGCCGGCATGCAGGACTCCTCGATCATCATTTCCATCAACAACGACCCCAACGCCCCGATCAACGCCATTGCCGACTATGTCATCACGGCCAACGTTGAGGATATCGTGCCCAAGTTGATTAAATATTACAAAAAGAACTCCAAGTAACCATGGCTAACTTCTATACCGACAATCCTGATTTGAAGCATCACCTCTCTCACCCGCTGATGCAGAAAATCGTCGCCCTCAAAGAGCGCGACTACACCGACGCCGCCAAGTTCGACTACGCTCCCTATAACTTCGACGACGCCATGGATAACTACGACCGCGTGCTGGAAATCGTTGGCGAAATGTGTGGCGACATCGTCGCTCCCAACGCCGAAGACGTTGACCACCAGGGTCCGCGCGTTGAAAACGGCCGCGTTATCTACGCCGACGGCACTCAGGTTAACCTCGATGCCTGCCGCAAGGCCGGTTTGATGGGTATGTCGATGCCCCGCCGCCTGGGCGGTCTGAACTTCCCCATCACCCCCTACATCATGGCTGCCGATATCGTTAGCCGCGCCGACTGCGGCTTCGAAAACCTCTGGGGCCTGCAGGACTGCGCCGAAACCATTTATGAATTCGGCTCGGAAGAACAGAAAGAAAAATATATTCCTCGCGTTTGCGAAGGCGAAACCATGTCGATGGACCTGACCGAACCCGATGCCGGTTCCGACCTGCAGTCGGTAATGCTCAAGGCCACCGAAATGCCCGACGGCACCTGGCGCCTCAATGGCGTTAAGCGCTTCATCACCAACGGTGACGCCGACATCCACCTGGTGCTGGCCCGCTCCGAAGAAGGTACCCGCGACGGCCGCGGCCTGTCGATGTTTATCTACGACAAGCGCGACGGCGGCGTTACGGTTCGCCGCATCGAAAACAAAATGGGTATCAAGGGCTCGCCCACTTGCGAACTCGTTTATAAGAACGCCAAAGCCGAACTCTGCGGTTCGCGCCGCATGGGCCTCATCAAGTACGTTATGGCCCTGATGAACGGTGCCCGCCTGGGCATTGCCGCCCAGAGCGTTGGCGTTAGCGAACTCGCCTACCGCGAAGCTCTGGCCTATGCCAACGAGCGCAAGCAGTTCGGCAAAGCCATTATCGAGTTCCCGGCCGTTTACGAGATGATTGCCGTTATGAAGGCTCGCCTCGACGCATCGCGCTCGCTGCTCTATGAAACCTCGCGCTACGTTGACCTCTACAAGGCCTACGAAGACATTGCCAAGGAACGCCCTCTGACTCTCGAAGAAAAGAAGGAGTGCAAATACTACTCCAAGCTCGCCGACGCTTGCACCCCGCTGGCCAAGGGCCTCGGCTCCGAATATGCCAACCAGAATGCCTATGACTGCATTCAGGTTCACGGCGGTTCGGGCTTCATGAAGGAATATGCCTGCGAACGCCTCTATCGCGACGCCCGCATCACCTCGATCTACGAAGGCACCACCCAGCTGCAGGTCGTAGCAGCCATTCGCCACGTCACCTCCGGCACCATTAACCTGCTCATCGACTCCTATCGCGAGCAGCTCGCCGCCGGCGCTGAACTCACTCCCGAGCTGGCCCGCATCAAGGCTAACCTCGAAACCATGACCGAGAAGTTCCAGCAGACCGTGGCCAACGTTGCCGCCACCAAGGATCAGCCATATATCGATTTCATGGCCCGTCGACTCGTTGAAATGGCCGGCAATATCGTTATGAGCTATCTGCTTCTGCTCGATGCGCAGCGCACCGCTTCGTTCACCAAGTCGGCTGTTGTTTATAACAACATGGCTCAGGCTCTCGTTAACCAGCACTGCGAATTCATTGCAGCCTTCAACCCCGCCGAAATCGCCTGCTACCAGGCTTAACCAAATATCTTAAATCCAATCACGTTATGAAACAGAAGCATGTATTAGCCGTCATAGCCGGTGTTATTGTCGCTATGAACCTCTCCTCGTGTGCCGTTTACAAGCAGAATGCCCAGGTCATTTGCTCGGAATATACGGTGTCAACGGTAACTCCCACCTCCGCAGGCGATAAGAACGCAAACTACGTGGTGCTCGAACCCGTAACGGCTACCTCAAAGGTTGAGTATACCCCCGGCGGTCTTTATCTTGCGGCGCCGGACCGTAAAATTTATATAGACGGACAGCTGATATATGACTATGTTTGTCACACTCCTAACGAAGAAGGCCAGTGGCTGAAGAGCTTTAATGCCCAAAAGCTTGAACTTGGCTTCCTTCCCGGTTTAGATGATAAGGTTAACGTGACTCACCCGGAACCGAAGGCTCTGGCTCGCCAGCTTGCCTATGCAAAAATCTTCAAGAGAGTTATCGAGGTTGGCGGCGATGCCATTACCACTCCGGTAATATCCATTGAAGTTGACGGCAACGTTTACACAACCACAATCAGAGCTTATATTATTAAGCTGCACCCAGCGAAATAAGGCGTAGCCGGCACTAATTCCCTTGCTCTATACAAATTTAAAAGAGGCAGACGATATTGGGTCTGCCTCTTTTTTCGCCGCCTCTCATTCCGTCATTCCCCGGAGAGTGCCGTGGCGAATCTCGTCCCGGAGGATTTCGTAGACGTAGGCGGGGCTTTCGATATACATGTTGGTTTCTCGCTCACATAGTTTCTGGAAGGTTTCGCTGTTATGGAACTGAACCAGAGCTTCTTCCAGGCTCAGGCTATAGTCCTGCATCATCCATTCCGCCACTTTTGCGGTGATATACTCTACTAAGAAGTCGAAATTGTTATTTTCCATTTTCAAATCTTAATGAGGAATTTGAGTGCGCGCTCAGTTGCAAAGAAATATTGTGAGTTGAGTTCTTTGTAAACCAGGCCGGCAACTACTGCTTCAAGGTTGATGATTTCCATTTCGTAAAGTCCGAAGAGCCGCGCCATATCGTCGTCGGCAACCGGACCGATAACAATGTCGTAGTCATGGCTAAATTCAGGGCCTTTTCTATCCCTGTTGGCCATGACGAACAGAGCCCATTCGCGGTCGGGAACTTCAAAAATTTTAATATTCAGTCCGGCCTCTTTGGCTTTGTTCAAATCGAAGTCATATTCCATCACGGTTGGGGTGCCGCCAAATCTGTTGGTGACGGTTCGCGACCATTCCTCGGCTTGGCGCTTCAGGTGGGTTGTGTAGAACCCCTGACCGAAGTCTTTGAACTTTCGTCCTTTCGAAAGGTCAATTTGTTCGATTGAACGGTTTGAACCGTGATAGAGTTTCATGAAACCGCTCCTCCGTTTTTGAGGCAGATCGCTGCCATGTCGTCCACGCAATCCTGAAGCGACAATTGATGCTCAACTTCGTAATTGTTTATGGAAAACTCCAAGCCTTTGAAGCGCGAAAGGTAGTTGCAGGCTTCCTTTTTTGTAAGGTTATATTGCCGAGCAAACATGCCCATGCTCATAACTATGAAGTGAATGGCGCCGGGCGTCATCTTCATTGTCGTTTTTGTTTTGTCAAGCTTGCCAGCCATGGTTGTGGATTGTTTTCAGATTTTTATGATGCAAAGATAACAAAAGTTTTTATATTTTTTTGCAAATTTGAGGAGGGTTTAAGAATTTTTTCGTAAATTTGCGCCTATAATAGACCCTAAATATCTCATTCGGTCAACGTAAAAAACTGTATGATAACGTTATCCATTTCTAATGGCGTTCTGGCTATCACGGCTGCCGTGACGGGCATTGCTCTCGTTGCGCTTGCTTTGCTGGTTGCCGGCCTTCTGTCGCCCCGCTCCTACAATGTGCAAAAGGGCGAGCCGTATGAATGCGGCATTCCTACTCGCGGCGAGTCAATGGCTCAGTTCAAGATTGGCTATTATTTGTATGCCATTCTGTTTCTGATGTTCGACGTTGAGTGTGTTTTTCTGTTCCCCTGGGCTGTGAATATGCGTGACCTGGGCGGCCAGGGCATTCTTTGCATCGCAGTGTTTTTCTCAATTCTTGTGCTGGGCCTCGTTTATGCCTGGCGGAAAGGAGCTCTTCAATGGAAGTAACCGCACAAGGCGTTCCCTACGAAGCCTTTAAAGACAACGAATATCTTGAATCGCTCGTTAAGGAGCTGAATGCCAACGGAACCAATGTTATCGTCGGCGCTTTCGACAAACTCATCAACTGGGGCCGCTCGAACTCCATCTGGCCTCTGACTTTCGCAACTTCATGTTGCGGCATTGAATTCATCGCACTGGGCGCCGCCCGCTATGACTTTGCCCGCTTCGGCTGGGAAGTTGCCCGCTCGTCGCCACGCCAGGCTGACTTCATGATGGTTGCCGGCACTATCGTTCACCGCATGGCTCCGGTGGTTCGCCGCCTCTATGACCAGCTGGCCGAGCCGAAATATGTTATTGCCTGCGGCGGTTGCGCCATCAGCGGCGGCCCGTTCAAGAACAGCTACCATGTTGTTAAGGGTGTTGGCGAAATTATTCCGGTCGACGTTTACTGCCCCGGTTGCCCCCCGCGTCCCGAAGCTATGATTTATGCAATCATGCAGCTGAGCCGCAAAATGAAGGTTGAACGCTTCTTCGGCGGCGTGAATCGCAAGGAAAACCAGAAGGAATTCCTGAAGAATCACCCCATCGACCAGATGACCAACTAATTCATCCATTAGCTTACACAAAAAATTCAGATACTTTAGAGTATGGCAAACTTACAGGAAACCGTGGCCCAGAAGTTCCCCGAAGTGGAAGTGGCTCAGGGAGAAACCCTTGAGCTGAACGTGCCCGACAAGGTCTGGCATGACCTTGCAACCACCCTTCGCAACGACTTCGGCTACGACAACCTCCGCGCCCTCATCGGTATGGACTGGGGCGAGCAGCTCGGCGTTGTTTACTATATTGTAAACTCCAAGACCTACGACATGATTCGCGTCAAGGTGGTTGCCGACGGCCGCGAAAATCCGTTTCTCCACTCCATCAGCGACCTCTATGCCATTGCCGGAATCTACGAGCGCGAAGTCTATGACTTCTATGGCATCAAGTTTATCGGCAACCCCGACATGCGCCGCCTTTTCCTGCGCAACGACTGGGTAGGCTATCCCTTCCGCAAGGACTATAACGCTGACCCCGAAGTGAATCCGGTTCGCCTCGACCACGAAGAAGTTGAGGATTCAACCGTTTACTACGAAGAAGATGAGTTGGGCAAAATCGTTGAGAAAACGCGCGTTATCTTCTCGCCCGAGCAGTTCGTTGTTAACATCGGCCCGCAGCACCCTGCAACCCACGGCGTTCTGCGCCTGCGCACCGCAGTCGACGGCGAAACCATAACCAAAATCGACCTCTATTTAGGCTATATCCACCGCGGTATCGAAAAACTATGTGAAGGTCAGGGCTACCCCCAGACGCTCCACTACACCGATCGCCTCGACTACCTGTCGGCAATGATTAACCGCCACGGCCTCTGCCTGTGCATTGAAAAGGCCATGGGCCTGGAAATTCCCCGCCGCGCTCAGGTTATCCGCGTTATAATGGATGAACTGAACCGCCTAAACTCCCACCTGCTGGCAATGGGTACTTTCTGCATGGACCTCGGCGCCACAACGATGCTGTTCTATCCGCTGCGCGAGCGCGAACGCATTCTCGATATCTTTGAGAAAACAACCGGTGCGCGCATGACCTTTAACTATAACACCATTGGCGGCGTTATGGCCGACCTGGCTCCCGACTTCGTCAGCGACGTTAAGGCGTTGCTCGAGGTTATGCCCAAGGCTATCAAGGAGTATAACAAGGTGTTTACCGGCAATATCATTGCCCGCAACCGCATGGAAGGCGTTGGCGCCCTGAGCAAGGAAGATGCCATCAGCTATAACATTACCGGCCCGACGGCCCGCGCAGCCGGCTGGAACTACGACGTTCGCCGCGCCCGCCCCTATGGCATATATAACGAGCTGGACTTCAATGTTGTTACCCGCACCGGCGGCGACTCGATGGACCGCTTCAAGGCGCGCATCACCGAAATGGAAGAGAGCTGCAAGATTATAGCCCAGCTTATCGACAAGATTCCCGAAGGCGAAATCTGCGCCAAGGTGCCCAAAATCATCAAACTTCCCGAAGGCCACTGGTTCCAGGAAGTTGAAACCGGTAAGGGCGCGTTCGGCTGCTATATTGAAAGCAACGGCGCCGCTCAGCCTCTGCGCCTGAAGTTCAATTCGCCCTGTCTGCCTCTGGCAGCGGTTGTTGACCATCTGGTCAGCGGCAACAAGATTGCCGACCTTATCACTATCGGCGGCTCGCTCGACTATATCGTTCCCGACATTGACAGATAAAGCCTCTCTGACTCCATTCATCATCACCATCTCCATCATTCGTTTATGCAAGACTTATCCTTTATAACCGGCTGGATCGATAATTTTCTGAGCGTTACCTGCGGCCTGGCCCCATGGCTGACCGTGACTATCGAGTGTGTGCTCATCGGCCTGGGACTTCTGGTGCTCTATGCGCTGCTGGCCCTGTTCTACATCTATTTTGAACGTAAGGTGTGCGCCTTTTTCCAGTGCCGCCTCGGCCCGAACCGCGTAGGCCCGTGGGGTTTGCTGCAGTCGTTTGCCGACATGTTCAAAATGCTCATCAAGGAGCTTATCAGCCTGAATCATGCCGATAAATTCCTGTTCGGCCTGGCTCCGTTCCTGGTAATTCTGGCGTCGATGCTTGCGTTTGCCGTACTGCCCTGGGGCAACGGCCTGCAGGTTATTGACTTCAACATCGGCATCTTCTTCCTGCTGGCAACCAGCTCCATTGGTGTGCTGGGCATTCTGCTGGCCGGTTGGTCGTCGAACAATAAGTTTACTCTCATCGGCGCTCTGCGTTCAGGCGCTCAGATGGTCAGCTATGAAATTTCAATCAGCCTCTGCGTCGTAACCATGGTTTGCCTGGCCGGCACTATGAGTGTCAGCGAAATCGTTGCCGAGCAGGCCAACGGCTGGTTTATCTTCAAGGGCCACCTTCCGGCAATCATCGCCTTCCTGATTTATATCGTGGCAGGCACCGCCGAAACCAACCGCGGCCCGTTTGACCTTCCGGAAGCAGAGAGCGAGCTGACCGCCGGCTACCACACCGAATATTCCGGCATGCACTTCGGTTTCTTCTATCTGGCCGAATATCTGAACCTGTTCATCATCGGCGGCGTTGCCGCGCTGCTCTTCTTCGGCGGCTGGATGCCCCTGCACATTCCCGGCTGGGATGGCTTCAACGCCGTTATGGACTATATTCCCTCGTTCCTCTGGTTCCTCGCAAAGGCCGTTGCAATCACTTTCGTGATGATCTGGTTCAAGTGGACCTTCCCCCGCCTGCGCATCGACCAGCTGCTCTCGTTCGAGTGGAAATATCTCATGCCCCTGAGCCTGGTTAACCTCGTTCTGATGGTTCTGATCATCACAACCGGCTTTCACTTCTAATTCCCGTTAAACTCCAACTCACCCATTCACCCCGACAATGAGCGAACAATACGGCAAGGTGGCACAGGTAATCGGCCCGGTGGTCGATGTGGCCTTCACCGGCAACGCCTCGCAGCTGCCCCCAATCTACAGCGCCCTGAAAATTACGCGCCCCGACGGCTCGGAACTCATACTCGAAGTTGAACAACACATCGGCGAAGAAACCGTTCGCTGCGTTGCAATGGAGAGCACCGACGGCCTTCAGCGCGGAGTTAAGGTTGAAAATCTCGGCCACCCGATTTCCGTTCCGACCGGCGATCAGGTAAAGGGTCGCCTCATGAACGTTATCGGCCAGACCATCGATAACCTCCCGGCGCTGCAGCGCACCGACCTGCGCGCAATTCACCAGCCCGCGCCCAAGTTTGAAGACCTGACCATTTCAACCGAAATCCTTCAGACCGGCATCAAGGTTATTGACCTGCTCGAACCCTATTCCAAAGGCGGCAAAATCGGCCTGTTCGGTGGCGCCGGCGTGGGCAAGACGGTGCTCATTATGGAGCTCATCAACAAGATTGCCAAGGGCCACAACGGTTTCTCGGTGTTCACCGGTGTTGGCGAGCGTACGCGTGAGGGTAACGACCTGCTGCGCGAAATGATTGAGTCGGGCGTTATCAAATATGGCGAAGCTTTTGAAAAAGGCATGGAAGCCGGCCAGTGGGACCTTTCGACCGTTGATATGGACAAGGTCAAGGATAGCCAGGCCTCGCTGGTGTTCGGCCAGATGAACGAACCTCCGGGCGCACGTCTGCGCGTGGCGCTGACCGGTCTGACCGTGGCCGAGCAGTTCCGCGACCAGGACGGCGGCGGCAAGGACGTTCTGCTCTTCATCGATAATATTTTCCGTTTCACCCAGGCGGGCTCCGAAGTTTCGGCTCTGCTCGGCCGCATGCCCTCGGCAGTAGGCTATCAGCCCACTCTGGCGTCGGAAATGGGTACGCTTCAGGAGCGAATCACTTCGACTAAAAACGGTTCGATCACCTCGGTTCAGGCAATCTACGTGCCCGCCGACGACTTGACCGACCCGGCTCCGGCAACCACCTTTAACTTCCTCGACGCAACGACCGTGCTTTCGCGTAAAATTGCCGAGCTCGGCATTTACCCGGCCGTTGACCCGCTGGAATCCACTTCGCGAATCCTCGACCCGAACATTATCGGCGAAGAACACTATAACACCGCCCAGGCCGTTAAGCAGCTGCTGCAAAAGTATAACGAACTGCAGGATATCATTGCCATTCTCGGCGTTGACGAGCTCTCGGACGACGATAAACTCGTTGTTGCCCGCGCACGCCGCGCCCAGCGCTTCCT
Source organism: uncultured Bacteroides sp. (assembly GCA_964508865.1). GTDB lineage: Bacteria > Bacteroidota > Bacteroidia > Bacteroidales > Muribaculaceae > UBA3263. Next base: position 8,872 of record CAZDVP010000051.1, read on the forward strand.
GTCGCAGCCGTTCGACGTTGCCGAGCAGTTCACCGGCCTGCCCGGCGTAACAGTGCCGCTCAACGAAACCATTCGCGGCTTCAAAATGATTCTTTCCGGCGAAATGGACCAGTATCCCGAACAGGCATTCCTCAACGTCGGCACTATCGACGAAGCGATTGCCAAGGGTAAGAAACTCCTCGCCGAAGTCAAATAATCAATTTCTAAGTAACTCCAGCAATGACTCTGCGCCTAATCTCACCCGCCAGCGTGATTTTCGAAGGACCGGTCGATTCCGTAACGCTTCCCGGAGCGCTCGGCTCGTTTACCGTTCTGCCGCGCCACGCCGCGCTGATTTCGACTCTGGTCAAAGGCCAAATCGTTTACACCGGCAATGGCGAGGAACACAAGGTTGCCACCGATGGCGGCCTGGTCGACGTGTTGAACGACGTAGTGTCAGTGTGTATCTATTAACCCGGCCATTTATGAAGCAACTGAAGGCTCTTATTCTCTGTTTGGTCTGCGCCCTGACTCTCGGCGCTGCCGAGGCGCGCGCCGAAGGCAAGTCCGAGCGTAAGTTCGACCCCAAAGAGATTATTTTCGACCATCTGGGCGACGGCTATGGCTGGGAGGTGCCCTTTGATCATCACCACCGCATTCCGCTGCCGGTTATGGTGTGGGCTGCCGACGGAACATTCCACTGCTTCAGCTCGGCCCATGTTGACCACCACGCCGTTTACACCGAAGGCGGCTACTCCTGGACCGTTCCGGCCGAGGGCGACAACAAAGGCAAGGTCGTTCAGATTCTGCCCGACGGCAAGGAAGTTAAGCCGAAGTTCGACATTTCCATTACCAAAAACGTTTGTGCGCTGTGGATTGCAGTGCTCGTCACCCTGGCGGTTTGTCTGCCCGTGGCCCGCTGGCACAAGAAGCATGGCTACAAGGCTCCGCGCGGTTTTGTCGGAGCGGTTGAGGAATTGATGGAGTTCGTCTACGACGGCGTTATCAAACCGACCCTCAAGCAGGATTCGCGTCGCTTTGCCCCATATCTGCTGACCGTGTTCATGTTTATTTTCATCATGAACCTGATGGGTCTGATGGTGATTTTCCCCGGCGGCGCGAACCTCACCGGCAACATTGCGGTTACTCTGGTGCTCTCGCTGATAACCTTTTTCTGCACCAACCTGTTTGCCCGCAAACATTACTGGAAAGAAATTTTCTGGCCCGATGTGCCCTTGTTCCTCAAGTGTCCTCTTCCCATCATGCAGGTCATTGAGCTGTTTGGCGCACTGACCAAACCGGCATCGCTGACGGTCCGTTTGTTTGCCAACATGATGGGCGGCCATATGATCGTAATCGTTCTGACGCTGATAATTTTCATCATGGCCGACTTCGGCGCCGCCGCAACCGGCATCGCAACCGGCGTCAGCCTGGTGTTCAGCCTGTTCATGCTGGTGCTCGACGTTCTGGTAAGCTTCATCCAGGCGTTTGTGTTCACCATGCTCAGCACCACCTTCATCGCCATGGCTCAGGAGCGGGGCCACGACGAAGAACATCACCAAGTCGCTCCGCAACCCGCAGCAAATTGATAGAATAATATATAAACCAAATAAAATCAAAACATTATGTTAGCTCTTATTCTCGACATTGCAATTCAGTATCTCGGCGCCGGCTTTGGCGCTGCAATCGCAGCTATCGGTGCCGGTATCGGCATCGGCAAAATCGGTTCCTCCGCCATGGAAGCCATTGCCCGTCAGCCTGAAGCCGCCAACGACATCCGTTCGAACATGATCGTTATCGCCGCTCTTATCGAAGGCGTTGCTCTGTTCGCCGTTATCGTTTGCCTGCTCTGCCTGTTCGTATAATATTCCATTTTTCATTCCTCACCGACCTAAATGGAACTCTTCACTCCTGACTTCGGCCTGATATTCTGGATGTTCGTGGCATTTGCCGTGCTCTTCCTGCTTTTGTGGAAGTTTGCGTGGCCCGCGATCATGAAGGGAGTCGACAGTCGCGCCGAACTCATTGACCAGGGAGTGCTGTATGCCCGCGAAGCCAAGGAGCAGCTCGACAATGCCAAGCAGCAAGCTGAGCAATTTGAAGTCGAGGCCCGCACACGCCAGGCCGAAATCCTGCGCGAAGCCGACCGCATGAAATCGCAAATCATTGAGGAAGCGCGCGCCGAAGCCTCCCGCGAAGCCAAAAAGGAAATGGACGCCGCCAAGGTTGCCATTGAGCAGGCCCGCAAGGAAGCTCAGCAAACATTCCGCGATGAGGTCAGCGCCGCAGCCCTGACGATTGCCCAGCAGGTGGTTGGTCAGACTCTGGCCGACCCCAAGGCTCAGGCCAAGCTCGTTGATAACCTACTCGACAATATCGAAAAGACCAACTGATGGACCAGGGACTCATACCTCGCCGCTACGCTAAAGCGCTCTACCTGCTTGCTGCCGAAAAGGGCAGCGATGCGGAGGTATATGGCGCCATGCAGGCCCTTGCAGGCGCTTTTGCCGGCGAACCGGACCTACAGAAAACCATTGCCAACCCCCACGTTGAAGTGGCCGACAAGGAAGCCTTGGTGGCTGCTGCAACCGGCGGAAACGCTCTGGTGGCCGACACGGTGAAGCTGCTGGCCCGCAACCGGCGTCTGGACCAGCTGCAGCAGGTTGCGCTGGCCTATGTTGGAATCTATCGCGCCGAGCACCATATCTATCGCGTGGACATAACGTCGGCCGCTCCTCTGGAGGCTCCCGAACTGCAGCGCATACAGAACCTGGTAAAAAAACATCTGCCGGCAAATTCAACCGCCGAGTTCTCGACAGCAGTGAATCCCGACCTGATCGGCGGGTTCACGGTGGCTATCGACAACGAACTGCTCGACGCCTCGGTTGCCAGCAACCTCAAACAACTCCGATTAAAACTCTTAAGCCATTGAACAAATGACTAATCCAAGCGAAGTTTCTCAAATTCTCAAGCAGCAACTCGAATCAATCAACCGCAAGGTTGAATTCGAGGAAACCGGCTCGGTTCTCGAAGTCGGCGACGGTGTGGCCCACGTTTATGGCCTCGATAACGTCTGCGCCAATGAACTCGTTGAATTCGAAAACGGCGTTAAGGGCGTGGCCCTCAACCTGGAAGAAAGCAACGTCGGCGTGATTCTGCTCAATAACGTTGACCGCGTTACCGAAGGAATGAAGGTGCGCCGAACCGGCGAAATCGCTTCAATCCCCGTTGGCGAAGGACTCCTTGGACGTGTTATCAACGTTCTTGGCGAACCGGTCGACGGCCGCGGCGAAATTCAGGGCGAACGCATTCACCTGCCGCTGGAGCGCAAGGCTCCCGGCGTTATTTACCGTCAGCCCGTAAAGACCCCGCTGCAAACCGGCATCAAGGCCGTTGACTCCATGGTGCCCATTGGCCGCGGCCAGCGCGAGCTGATTATCGGCGACCGCCAGATCGGCAAGACCGCCATTGCTATCGACACCATTATCAACCAGCGC
>CAZDVP010000052.1:0-12209 GCA_964508865.1 uncultured Bacteroides sp.
TTGCCGACCACCTGATTCAAGACGGCTATAACGCCGACGCGCTCCATGGCGACCTTTCGCAGCAGCAGCGCGACATAGTTATGAAAAAATTCCGCGACCATGTGCTGTCGCTGCTCGTGGCAACCGACGTTGCCGCCCGCGGTCTCGACGTCGACAACGTCAGCCACGTTATCAACTACGGGCTGCCCGACGACACTGCGGTCTACACCCACCGCTCGGGCCGCACCGGCCGCGCCGGCAAAACCGGCGTGTCAATCGCCATTATCCACTCGCGCGAAAAAGGCAAGCTCCGCGAAATCGAAAAAAAAATCGGAAAGACCTTCGAGCACCGCGATGTGCCCACTCCCGACCATATCATCGAAAAGCAGATCTATAACCTCGCCGACCGCCTCGAACGCGTCGAGGTCAACGAAGAGAGCATCAAGCGTTTCCTGCCGGGCGTTGAAAAGAAACTCGAATGGCTCGACGGCAACGATTTGCTCAAACGCGTGCTGTCGCTCGAATTCAATCGCCTGCTCGACTACTATAAGGATGCTCCCGTAATCGACAACATTTCCGACAAACCGCGCAAGGAAGACCGCAAAGGCGGCAAAAAGGAGAAACGCGAAATTCCCTCCGACGAGGAAAAAGACCGGCGCACCGCAGCGCGCGGCATGGCCCGCATGTATGTCAGCGTTGGCAAGCGCGACGGCTTCTATGCCGGCAACCTGATTGATATGCTCAACCACCTGGTTCCCGGCCAAAGGGTCGACGTCGGGCGCATTGACCTGCTACCGACCTACACTCTTTTCGACGTGAAGAAATCCGATGCCGGACGCATTGCCGGCGCACTAAAAGGCGCCGAGTTTTTCGGCAAACGGCTCCATTGCGAGCAGGCCGACACCGAAAAGGACTATACGCGCCTCAACGCCAAGAAAGGTCGCTTTGCCGCCACCGAGCAGCAGCAACCGTTTGCCAAATTCCGCAAAAAACGCTGAACCCGATTAGCGATTATCGCCTTCGCCGTGTAGCTTTCCGCGAGCTACACGGCTTTGCAATTTAGCCAGATTCATTTCTGCGATTTCGCTGAGCGTATAGCCCAAGTCATGAGCCAGGGTTGCGGCATACCACATAACGTCGCCCAACTCCATGGCAATTGCCCTGCGACGCTCCGGGTCGAAGTCGCCGTCAAAATCCCGAATGGTTTTCTTTACCTTGTCGGCCACTTCACCGGCCTCGCCGTTGAGTCCGAGCGTGGGGTAAACAATCGCGTGCTCGCGCGAATAGAGCGCGGTTTTCAGCGCTCCTTGCTGATATTGGTTGAGTGTCATTTAACTGTAAAGGATTTGGTGTCGGTTCCGCGCGCACTGAAAACGCCGAAACCGCCGTTGATATTCGAAGGAAGTGAAGCCACGTCGCCAAAAAGCATATTGCTGCCGAAAAGAATAGCGTCGTCAAAAGCGCGCCAGAAATCATAAACCGGCTTTTCAACCCGATGCAGCGAAACAACATACTTTGCGTTCAACCTCAGCTGCGGCTGAAAGTCCTCGCCCGGTTGAGTCTGCTTGCTGTTCATAACGGCAACCCCAACCGGCACGCTGGCAACAGTGCACTCCTTCCACCCCATCAGACAAGGCAGACTGACCGACGAGCCCATGCGCTCGGAAATGGTGAGGTAATAATAGGCAGGAACATCTTCCGGGGCAGTGAAGTGCATCAACGCGGCTCGCAGGGTATCTATGTCGCACGCCTGAAAGGTTATGCTGTCAATCAGCGTTGGCTGCGGCATAAGGCAAACAGCCTCGGCCCGAAGCTGCTTATAGGAAGCGGTGATTTTATAAGTGGTGCCGGGAACACCAACGAGTTCTGTCGTGGTGTAGCGGAAAGGCGGGAAATACTCATTGTCGCGCATACCGGTCATAACATACTCGTTCGAACCGTCGGAGATAGTCACCTTGCCCCAACGCAACATTGCATCGGCAAGCTCTCCACCCTCCATGTCGGGCGTGATTGTCGAGGTGAATAGCACCTGCGGATGCCTCCCGTTGTCAATCCAGGCTTCGACCACGGCCTTGGGCTCTACGGCGGGCTCATTGCTCTCGGTGCATCCCACTATGGCAAGCAGCAATAAATAGAGTAGCTTTTTCATCAGAAATCAGAACTATAGCTTATTGACGGCAAAAAACGGTAAAGAGAGTACTGCCGGCACAGGGAATAATGGCCCGTCGAGGAGTCAACGTCGAAATACTGCATCTCAACATTGCGGTAGCCGTAAACATTTATTACCGATAAATTGACGCTATGGCGCCCGGTTCGGTACGTGGCCGATAAATCAAGATGCTGATATGGCGGAAAGCGCGACGAGTTCCGCTTGCCATACTGGGCCATAATGCGGTTTGAAATCACGTAGAGATAGCGCGTAGGAGTGTAAACGCGCCCCGATGCAAACACAAAAGCGGCCCCGACGCTCCAATGACTGTTGAACTCATAATCAACATCGGCCTTGAGCTGATGACCCGCGTCGGTCAGAGAGCGGAACCACTCCCCGCCGCTGCGCCGGATTGCGTAGCCGTAGGCATAGTTTATCCGCCCTGTCAGCGGACCGAATCGCTTCTGAACTTCAACCGTTGCCCCGCAGTTATAGCCGTTTGAAATCAGAATAGAGCGGGCCGGATCGTAATCGGAGTTTATAATATCGAGCACCTGGCCCTGATATTCCGTCTGGCCGGTCACCCGCTTGAAGTAGACCGACGCCGAAACGAGCAGTACCTCACTAAAGAACGAACGCTGCCAGCCGGCGCTAAGGTCGATTGAACGCTGCGGCTTGATGTTGCCGCTGCTCCCATACCAAAAATTCGATGCAAGGCCAAGGTCGGAAAAACCGACCTGATGAAGATACTGCGAAAACGCTCCGGCTCCGAAGCTCCACATGTTGCCGCCAACCGTCCAATCCACACTCGCGCGCGGGTCAACGGCGAAGAAGCGGCCGCAAAAGATCGACGCCGAAAGCCCGGCATTAACCGTCAGACCATGGCGCAGATAAATATGCGCATCGGCAAACGCCCTCGCTTCCCAACAGTTCTGAACACGTTCGGGGGCGGAAACGTGCGAACCGACGCCTATAAGATACGCCCAGAGGGGAGTGATACGCATGCCGCTGACATCGCCGCCGGCAACCACTGCGAATTTATCTCTGCTGCAGACCCGGCCCTGACCGGTAACTCCGTAGGCAACGATTCCGTTGTGACCCTCAACATCATTTTGCGGCAGGGCAACGCCCAGATTGCTTTTGAATTCAGAAACATAGGCCGTCACTATCGACTCGTGGGCCCCTCGCCAGCTGATTGAGCCGACATTGTTCCGCCAGTTCAGCAGTGTGTTCATCGAGTAATTCGCGTTTCCCGACGAAAGGTTATCGCCATTGCGGAAATAGTTCAAGGTAATGGTATTGACGGAGTCAACCCGCCAACCGGCGGAAACATTAAGGTCGTTAAACCGGTACTGAATAGTGTTTACATCCTTGTTCAACAAGCGGCCATAGAGTTGGTCGATATACGACACCCTACCGGAAACCGCAACGGCAAACTTGTTATGGATGCCTGAACGGAGAGTCACGGTTGAAGCGAGCAGACCAACATTCAGATTCCCGCCAATCGGTTTGTTATAATCCAGGCCGGGCATAAGGTCGATAACCGCACCAAGGCGACTCGGAGATGCCGCACCACGGTTTGACTGAAAAATAGTTGCCGAGGTAAAATGAGTTGTGTTGAACGTTGAAAACACTCCGCCGAATCTATAGGGGAAGAACACCGGCGCATTATCCAGGCGGAAAACCGTATGGCTCGCATCGTTGCCGCGGATTGACAGGCCGGAACCATAGTCGCTCGCAGTTGTTATAGCAGCAGAGCGCTTCAACACGTTAACTATATCGGCCTCGCCCATTACGCGCGCTCCGCGTCTGAGCCGTTCGGTGTCGACCCGCAGATTTCCGCCTCGCAATGGGTTGACAGCCGCCCGCGCGGTACTCACCGTGACCTCATTCAGCTTCACGGAATCGGGCTGCTCGGCCCTGACTGAGAAGATAGAAAAAAGCAACAGCGATGAGAGCCCAAAAGCTCTCATCGCCAAAAAAATTGAGTTCTGTTTTCTTAGTAGAACAGATATTCCCATGTGTCGATAACCCGGTCGAACACTCCTTCAAACAGTTCGTCGGAGTAGGTGGTGCCGTCGGCGAACTTAAAGGCCTCAACAACGGAATAGTCACCGCAATATGCGTTTTCCCATTCGTTGAAGTATTCGTAGTTTTCGGGAATGAAGGTCAGGTAAGCTTGCTTGCGGGAGGTGTTATTGAAAGTAATATAGCCGCTGTAGGCCTTGTTATAGATGCTGCAGGCAGCTTTGCAAGCCTTGAGCGCTTCATCTTTAGTGTAATCGCTCCAAGAGTAGCCATAGCTGAACCAGTCGTCGCACTCCTCAAAAGCCTGCGACATTTTCAGGTCAGCAATCAACTGAATCTTACCGAGAACGTCGGTGCGGAAGGTGCCGCTGCTGATCATATCCGAAAGATACTCATAGTCATCATCAGCCCACTTGACCGAGTTGGTCAGATTCTTGCCGGTCAGAGTGGCGTTGCCCATTGCAATCTGATTGCCGTTGACTGAAACAATGGCTTTGCTGGTTGCGTTAGTCGGGGTAGCGTTGCCGGTAGCTTCAACGGTCATGCCGCCGAGAATAGTCTTTGTGCTTGCGGTAACGTTGCTTCCGCTGCGGCCGGAGTTGGTCACAGTCTGACTGAGCATAACCTTGCCGCCGGCGGTTACCTGTCCTTTGATTGAATAGGGCAGACGAACGTCAACGCGAACATCTTCGTCGTTCGCAACGGTCCAGTCCTGTGAATCGTTGCTTGCTTCGACTTCAATCTGGATTTTACCATATTTCTTGTCGTTGGGCACGCTGAGAATACACTTGTTGGAATCAGAGGTTTTAACGAATTCATTTCCGTTCCAAACATAAACGCCGGTCATATCGGCGAACTGAATGAGTTCGTAGTCGGTAGCCATGCGCTTAACTCGCGCAGGATATTCGTAATAATCATCGTCTTCCTCTACTTCGCCATAATACTGTGCGAAATAGTTCAGAAAATCAACCGAAACATGGATTGATTCAATGTCGAGCAGCGAGGAAAGTTCTTCGGCAGTCTTACCGATAAAATCCTTCTGCACTTCAATGGTTGCGTCGTCGAGGTCAATAACGATTGCAGGATCGTCGTCGTCCTCGCCGCAGGCAGTGAAACCGAGAGCCAATGCGCTCAGGGCAATGATTGCATAATTTTTAAATTTCATAGCGAATGGTTATTTAATGTGTGAATTTTCGGCAAATTTACTAATTATTCGTCACTTATGCAAATCTCTGAGAAACAGGCAGGCGTCGCCATAGCTCAGAAACCGGTAGTCGGCATCGGCAAGCGCATGGTCGTAAACCCTGCGCCAATCGTCGCCGATAAAAGCACTGACGAGCAGCAGCAGGGTTGATTGCGGCTGGTGGAAGTTGGTAATAATTCCGTCAACGACCTTATAGTCGTAGCCCGGGGCAATTATTACCCTGGTGCTCGCAACAAGCCGTTCGCCACACACTTCTGCTAACTTTGTCAGCGCCTCGCGCCGCGACAGCCGGGGGTGCTCGTCGCTATACGGATACCATTGCGGAAGCTCGTTTATCGGCAGGCCCATGGCGGCGCGGCAGCCTAAATGATACAGGCTCTCGAGAGTGCGCACCGAGGTGGTGCCAACGGCAATTACCGGTCGCTCGGTTTCAGCTAATTCGAGAATCAGCTTGCGGTCAACACTGATAAATTCGCTGTGCATTTCGTGTTCGCCGATAACGTCAGCCTTGACCGGCTGGAAAGTGCCGGCGCCGACATGAAGCGTAAGCTCTCGGCGTTCAATGCCAGCGGCGTCGACGGCAGCGAGCAGTTCTGGCGTGAAGTGCAGACCGGCAGTAGGTGCGGCCACCGATCCGTCGATTCGCGAAAAAACGGTCTGATAGTCGGTTTCGTCGCTCTGCTCGGTAGCGCGGTTAAGATATGGCGGAATCGGCAGCTCGCCCGCGGCGGCTATGATTTCCGCAAAGCTCTGCGGTCCGGTCCAGGTGAAACGGATAATCGAGGCGTTGCCGACCTTTTCAATTCTTTCGGCAGAAAGGACTGCATCGCCAACAATTCCATTGAGCCGGCCCTCTTTCCAGCGCTTGCTGTTGCCGACAAAGCATTGCCACTCCACTCCCTCGCTACCGGAGGCGGCAAAGTTCACTGCATAGTCGACCGGACGGACAGGCTCGAGGCAGAAAATTTCAATCAGTGCGCCGCTCTCCTTGCGGAAGCGCAGGCGGGCGTTGATAACGCGGGTGTTATTATAGACCAACATAGCTCCTGCGGGAAGCAGCGTCGGCACTTGGGCGAACACATGGTCCTCGATAGTTCCGTCGTGGCGGCGTAGCAACAGTTTGCAGCGGTCGCGCTCAGCAAGCGGATGTTTGGCAATCCGCTCGTCGGGAAGAGGATAGTTGAATTGCTCTATAGAAATGTTTTGTGGATTCATTCGCGGTAATACACGCGCTTAACGCGCGGTGAAACAGAGGTGAGGACTTCGTAGGGAATGGTGTCGAGAACATCGCTGACATTGCTGACCGGCAGATTCTCGCCAAAAAATTCAACCGACGAGCCAACGCCAACCGAGGCGGGCGCATCGGTAATGTCAATCATGCAGGCATCCATGCAGACGTTGCCAAGAATCGGACAAAGAGTTCCGTCGACCCAAACGCGGCCGGCGCGGTTGCCCAAATGGCGGTCGAGGCCGTCGGCATAACCGACCGGAACGGTTGCCACTCGCGATTGACGCTGGAGAATCGTTCGCCGCCCATAGCCAATCGAGGTACCGGCAGGCCATTCCTTAACGGAAATAATGATTGAACGCAAAGTGCTGACAGTGCGCAGCCCCCCGGTTTCAGGCACACCAATGGTATCTACGCCATAAAGGCTGATTCCGAGCCTGACCATTTCAAACTGATATTGCGGAAAGCGGGCAATGCCGGCCGAATTAAGGATATGGCGCTTGAACTTATAGCCGAGTCGGGCCTGCATGTCGGAGCAAATGGTGGTGAACAGGCTCAGCTGCTCCAGCGTGTAGTCGTCCATATCCAGGCAGTCGGCAGTTGCCAGGTGCGAAAAAACCGAGGCAACGGAAACCACGTCGGTTTCATGTAGCCGCGCGCAAAGTCGCTCAATGTCTTCCTTGAGGAAACCGAGGCGATGCATGCCTGTGTCAAACTTAACGTGGATTGGATATTGGCGGATGCCCCGCTTTGCACCTTCGCTGATTATTTCATCGAGCATATCGAAGCTGAACACTTCCGGCTCGAGGCGGTTTGAAAAGAGCGAGTCATAGTTAGTAACCTTTGGATTCAGAGCCATTATGGGCATAGTTATGCCGGCGCGACGCAGCTCCTCGCCTTCGTCAACAACAGCAACCGCCAGATAGGCTGCGCCCTGAGTCTGCAGGGTTTTGGCCAGTTCATATGCACCCGCGCCATAGCCCGACGCCTTGACCATCGCAACAATGCCGGTTTCAGGCTTAACCAATGCACGGAAATGATTGAAGTTATGGACTATTGCATCGAGATTGACCTCGAGCACTGTTTCATGGTGACGGGCCTGAAGCTGCTCGGCAAATGTGGCAACCGCCCCACCCTCTTCCCCTTTAACAAGGATGAGTTCGTTGGAAAAATCACCGACAGAAACCGACCGACGGAACTCCTCGGCGCTCATACCGCCGGGTCCTACATAGATAAGGCGGTCGCACTGAGCCGGCTTGACCGGCACGGCGCCGTCGCGCAAGCGGTCGAGAATAATCGAGAACTTGCGGTCAGCCGGTTTGCGGCGCAAACAGAAGTCGATTGCCGAGTCGAGCGAGAAACTGTCGCAGGTAAATCGGTCGGTAATAATGGTGCAGTTATTGATACCGTCGCTGGCGTCGAGGCGCGTATGGAGCGGACGAACGGTTTCGTCGGCCAATTCTGCTCCAAAAAGCCGCAAAGCTTCTCTGCAAAGAATAGCGTCGCTCTCCATCCAGTCGCCGGAATTCGGCAACGCGACCTCAACCTTCATGGTCCTGTCAGGCAGCGGGCCGTCCAAACCTTCGGGATACACAATAACCGAAGCGCGGCGGGCAATTTTCAGCATCTCGGCATTATCGGCGCTCGCTGAAGTAACAACTACAACATCAGGCCTGATAATCTCTTCGAGCACCTGCATTTCGCCGGGCTCGGAAAAACCGGCTTCCAAAACCGCAAAGTCCGCTTCCGGATTCATTCCGAGCAATGCCATCGGCACTCCTATCTGCGAATTCCAGCTGCGGGGCGAACGGGTTACTTTGCCGCAGGCAGTCAAAGCCTCGGCCAGCCATTCCTTGACGAGGGTTTTCCCCTTTGAGCCGACAACGCAAATCACCTTGCCGGCAAATCTGCTCCGGAAATCGGCCGCAGCTCGTTGAAGCGCGGTCAAGGTATTGTCAACAACAATAAATTCGGCGTCAACTCCCTCGGGAATCTGCTCCACAACAAAGAGCCGCACGCCTTTGCGGGCCAGTTCGGGTATGAATTTATGGCCATCGTTGTTCGCGGTGCGCAGCGCAAAGAAAACACTCCGCTCCGCATGGCGCAGCGAACGCGAGTCGGTCAGCACAATCGGTGTGCGCTCCCGGCGCATGGCCTCGAGAATTTGGTTCATCAGTTCAGAATTGTGAATATCAGTTCGCGCATCAGGTCATATTCATCCTGACGCGATCCAACGCCCTTGGAGCGGGCGTCATGGCGGCGACAGGCGCTGATAGCGTTGATGACCTGGCGGGCGTTAAACATCTTCATGGTGCGCTGAATGCGGCTCAGCTGGGGCGAATGCGGGCGCAGGCCCAGTGCTTTGGCCAACCCGTCGTCGCTCTTGTCGGCGGTGTATTGCGCAATCAAAACGCTTGCAAAGAAATTGAAAATCTGCGCGCAGCTGGCAATGCTGGAGTTCTTTTTCGGATTGGCGCGGAAATATTCAACAATGGTGTAGCACTTGGCCGCGTCGCGGTTGGCAAGTGCATCAATCAACTCGAAGTTGTTATAGTCCTTGCTGACACCGATGAGTTTTTCAACCACTTGCGGTGTAATGAACGCATTCTTTGGCAAAACCAGAGTTAGCTTGCGCACTTCGTTAACAATCTTGCTCAACGAGGTTCCGCAATGGTCAATCAGCATCGACTTGGCCTTGGGGTCGACCTTAAGTCCGCTCTCGCCGGCAATCTCTTCGATTTTCTGACCTATCTGGCTTTCCCAGAGCTTGGGGCTGTTGAACACCACCCCGCCCGACGACGCTACGGCCTTCATAAAGGCAGCGCCGGTCAGCGTTTCGCCGCGCCCAACAATAACGAGCACGGTTTGCGGATTCGGTCGTTTGGCATATTCAACGAGCTTGTTGAGATAATCGGCGTTGCGCTCCTGCATTTCCTTGACAATCACAACCTGGCGCTCGGCCATCATCGGATAGCGCAAACAGGCATCAACGATTGCATCGGGCATAATCTGGGTCGCATAAAGCACATAGAGATTAAAATCCTTCTCCTCGTCGGGCACGAGCGCTTCAAAATCCTTGACCAATTCGTCGGTATAGTAGGCCTCCTCGCCATGTATAACATAGATGGGAGCAGGAGTGCCCGAGCGGAGTTGCTCGCGGAGTTGCGAAACGGTTGGTTGTGCGGTTGCCATTTGTTTGGAAAATTTTGCGTAACTTTGCTGACTACAAATTTACGCATTTTCCTCGAACCAATGCCCAACTGCGACCAAAAAAATTGCATAACGCCGCTCAACCTGCCTCCGCGCCGGCTCGATTTGCGACGCAACGAGCGCGACGACATAGAAATTTTCGACCCGCTCCGCAAGCGGTGGCTCTACCTGACCCCGGAGGAATGGGTAAGGCAACATTTTGTGGCCCACCTGATTGGCGACCTGAATTATCCGTTGCCGCTGATGGCCAACGAAGTTGCGGTTGAGCTCAACGGACTCCGACGCCGATGCGACACTGTTGTCTGGAACCGCGCCGATGCAACTCCGCTGATGATAATTGAATATAAGGCTCCAGGAGTAACTATCAGCCAGCGCGTGTTCGACCAGATTGTGCGCTACAATCTGGTGCTTCAGGCTCCCTACCTGATTGTCAGCAACGGGTTGCAGCACTATTGCTGCCGCGTTGACTGCGCGACCGGCGGCTACACATTGCTACCCGAAATCCCCGACTATTCTAATCTCTGAACCCTCAAAACGGTTCCAAGGCTGTCGACCTCAACCAGGCATGGCAAAGCCGTCAGGATACCGTCAAGAACCAATGGCGCATCGGGCATCAACGCCTGCTGCCATTTCAGCGAATCGGCGCGGCAGTAATACATCCATTGCCGCTGATCGGCAGAAACGTAGATATCCCTGACCCTTTTCACATCATAGGCCTTAATGGAATCGATAAACGACGATGTGCGCTCCGCGCGCGTCGACGAGAAAAACCAGACCCCTGCGGGCTCAAATTTAGCGATAGTGTCGTAGCCCACAATGAGTTCCAGCTCCGGAAACTGCCGGCTAACGGTGTCGGCCTCGGGTTCAAACTTGCGGATAACCGTGCGCTCAGGCTTGGATTCAATCCAAATACTGTCGCCCTCGCCGTTCAGTTTCAGTTCTTCGTAAACCCGAACGCCGAAAGCCGCCAAAAGTTTCTTATTGGCGTTGAAAATTTCAACATCGGCGGAATCGACACACTCGCCGCTGAACTCAAACTTTCCGTTCAGAGCCGGCACTGTCAGAACCGCACGGTTATTTCCCGGAGTGGTATAAATAACCTTGATTTCCTGAGTTCCGACTGCGGGAATATCCGCCTCGACAGTAAATTCCGCCTTCTTGGAGCAGGCGGAACACAGTGCAAGCAATATAAAATAGAGCGCAAATTTCTTCATAACCGACTGCAAAATTACGCAAAATCCCCCGCCGCACAAAAAAACTTAGCCAAAAATTTGCACACCTCAAAAAAACTCCCTAACTTTGCAGTCGCAAAAGCAACAAACCCGGAGAGGTGGGTGAGTGGCTGAAACCACCGGTTTGCTAAACCGACGTAGTGAGCAATCGCTACCACGAGTTCGAATCTCGTCCTCTCCGCCCAAGACAGAACCAAGCGAAAGCTTGGTTCTGTTGGTTAGGAGAGGTCGAGATGAGAACGATAAGAGTTCGTCACCGCGCAGCGCTTTCGTAGCGTAGCGGAGAAAGAATCTCGTCCTCTCCGCCAAAGACCTGCCCCCGTCGAGGCAGGTTTTTTTGTTAATTACGAAACCGTCAGTTATGGCACAAATTATCGAAATAAACAGCATTGGCGATGAGCGCGTTGCGCCCTATGCCGCCCTGACCGAAGCGCAACTGCGCTCGCGGCTCAATCCCGACCAAGCCCTATTCATTGCCGAAAGCCCCAAAGTCATATCCGTGGCTCTCGACCGCGGTTTCGTTCCTCAGTCAGTGCTATGCGAACAGCGCCATATTCACGGCGACGCCGCCCCGCTGCTCGAGCGATGCCCTGCCGACATGCCGCTCTACACCGGCTCGCGCCAGCTGCTTCAGTCACTCACAGGCTATAAACTCACCCGCGGCGTGCTCGCCGCCATGCGCCGCCCAGAGCCGTTGGCGGTCGAAGACGTCTGCCGCAACGCAAGCCGCGTGGCGGTTATCGACTCGGTGGTCGACACCACCAACATCGGCGCAATTTTCCGCGCGGCGGCAGCGCTCGGAATCGACGCCATACTGCTCACTCCAACTTCGTGCGACCCACTCAACCGCCGCGCCGTGCGAGTCAGCATGGGCTCAGTATTCCTCATCCCCTGGGCCTGGCTCGACCGCCCCGTCAGCCGTCTCAACGAACTGGGATTCAAAACCGTTGCCATGGCCCTCACCGACCGCTCGGTGCCAATCAACGACCCCCGACTCAACTCCGAACCGCGCCTGGCCATAGTACTTGGCACCGAAGGCGACGGCCTCGCCCCCGAAGTAATCTCCGCCACCGACTATGTTGCCCGCATCCCCATGGCCCACAACGTAGACTCCCTCAACGTCGCCGCCGCAGCCGCCGTCGCCTTCTGGCAACTCCGCCTCCCCTACCCCGGCATCCA
>CAZDVP010000053.1:0-11670 GCA_964508865.1 uncultured Bacteroides sp.
TTCGAAGAAGTCAAATAACCCAACTGAATACAAATAAATCCATCTAAAAAGGGGGGTGCAGTTCTCGTGATTGCACCCCTTTTTATGTGGATTATTTAAAAACAAGTTACAAAATTTGTTTAATTATAACCTCCGATTTTTGATATAAGGTCTCGACATATCGCGTATGAATTTTTGACAAGATTCCTATCTTGGCAAAAATGGTGGTATTGCCCTGTCACTATTCCCACATTCATCCGATTGTTTCTGGCTATTGCTTTTAACTTATTTGCAGCAGCATACGGGTTCTCAATATCAGAGAATGCCTCTATGGGAGAGTTCCCATTCCACAATGCCTTTGTTGCATATTGGTTAGCTGCTACTTCTTTTTCATCATTAACCATTATGCTCCTATCCACATCAATAAAACTATGAGTGCTATCTTGTTCAAGGTGAAGCATAATATGCCCCAACTCATGCATAATTGTGAATGCAAAGTTGTCTATTCTATTCATTCGCTGTGTAGAAACAATTGTTGGGTTTTTACCACTCCAAAATGAGAAACCGTCAACAGGTACCTTATCAAGTCTTTTTTCCCGGTATATGAATTTAATGCCATAAGTATTGAGCAATTTCTCAGTCTTCTCAATTACATCGGTGTTTGAGAAGAATACGGCATTTAGCTTTCCTATCAACTCCGGAACTCGGTCAGGAATAAATTTAGCATTAAGCGTCATGTTTTTGCTCACATGTTTAACAATCACTACCCAAGTGAAGAGATTAGATTGGTCAGTCTGAACTTTCTCTGATTTTTTGAAACATCCGGCAGAAGATGAAAATTGTTGATCTAATTGCTGGACATCTGAGATTCCCAGTGCCTCCATGACCATATCAATATTCTTCTCAAAGTCTGAAGAAAACTCCAATCTCTTTTTCAATGCATTCAAATTCGCATGTGTACGCAATTTATTCCAAATTTCAATTGCCGCAATTCTTGATTCAATCTCTTTTCGTTTTTGTTCCAAGTCGTGTTCATTTTGGAGCCTAAGCCAGTCAGACGCTTTAAGGCTACCTGGCAGTGCGGCTTCAAGAAGAATCGCAATTTCAACTGTGATGTCTTTATTCCCTGTAATGATGCCGTTTATCATAGGAGCAGACTTTCCAAGAGCAGAAGCAAGTTCTCTCTGCGAAAGCCGGTATTCTTCCAACTCGCCTTTTAAGACGGTCCCGGGATGAGGAGAGAGTGTGTAATCTTGCGGGTTAATGTTGTTCATGCCATCGAGTCTTTCTTGTGAAATTATTTGCAAAGATAATTATTATTAAGCAAACCACAAAATAAAAATATGATAACCTACCTGTTTACATTTTTTTGAAAAATATTTTGCGAAATGCTTGACTTTGCTCAAAATATTGCTTAACTTTGCAATCAATAAACGTTTTAACTATGAATACAGGTTGAAAGAATAAAAGACGAGAGTGACACCGGTGCGACCAATGCCACTCTACGAGATTTGGTCGACAATCTGTTGCGAACTTCCACATTGCGACAACAGAAGGTCTGATTTAATTTTGCAAAGATAGTCTTTGCCCGTCTAAATAACAAATCGGTCGCGTTAAATTATTTTATTAAACTTTTAAATTTGCTAAAATGGCCGATATTAAAGATTCCGGTATGCTCTTCAATGAAGAAGAGCTCGGAAAAACGGGAGTTGAACCGTATAAGTCCGCACATGAGAAAGGAATCGTATTCCACGAAAGATACTTTGGTCTAAAAGAGTCTGAACAGAGAAAAATGCGGATTCTTAATAAGCACCTCCTACCCAGTAATATTGTAACTGAAGGTGAGTTTGAGTTGCCCAAAGTAAGACCATACACTGGTCCAGTTCCCGATGTATTCATCCCTTATAGCGCAAAAGTGTGTTATAATTCGCAGTACAAGGGAGTCTATTGCCACATTGATGATAGCGGATTTGGCACGACATGGTCGCGCCCGGTTGACGCTCTCAAAAAAGTCAGACAATATATGGTTGCAATCGCTCCGGATCACACCTTATGGGTGGACGCTTTGAAGTGTGAGAATATCGAGCAACTCCGCAAAACACGTACCACACAACTTTTCTGGCAAAACAATGGTGTGGATACAATCCAGACCGCCTCATGGGGAGATGCCGATTCCATTATGACCTACGCTTTTGACGGACTTGCAGAAGATAGTTGGACCTCAATAGGACATCAGCGGGTAGGAGATAAAGCAGAACAACGTCTTTTCAGATTCGGTGTGCATACACTTGTGAATAGAAAAAGGCCGCTGGGCCTTATCGTTTTCGGCGCTCCGCTTGACTTTGACCCCGGAGTCCCGGTGATAGTTAAACCAAGTTTCATCTCTAAACTTAGAAAACTATGAGACAAAAAGAAACAGCTGAAGACTGGGAATATCTTGCAGACACGCCTGAAGAATTCGATGCTGCAATAAAAAACTCTGTCTCGAAAAATGAAAAAGAGTTTTTTGAAAAACTCCGATATAAGGTTCTTCATGAAACAGCATTCAGTAATGATGTACTCATGAAGGACGATGAGAATGACGATGCCATTTATATCATGCGTGTTGGAACAGATGATATTATGGTGGGACACAACCTTACGGTAAAAGGGGCGAAACATGAGGCTGTTGAACTGGCCGGAGTGTGCTATGCAATGTCGTATGACCTATATGATTTTCTTGGTTACCATATTACTCTCCAAGAGTGGTTGCGAAGACGAGACTATCAGGGCATAAGATATGACCGTAATAACGACTATATGTAAGATGGGGCTTCAACGTGACTATAATGAAAGTGGGGGCTTTTCAAGATATCTCTACTATCAGGTTGGTGATTCAATCACCACATCAAATGGTGTCGTTGCCAAGGTAGTGGCAAAAGAGAATGGCACCCCTTTTGACGGCCTACCTACATTCTCCAAAACCAGCGAGGTTTATCTTAAGGCAGATAAAGACGGCAATATCATTCAAGCCCGGGTCTATAAAAACCGAAAGCCGGTTTGTGATTTTGATTGGGATCATACTCATCAAAACGCAAACGGTGATAAGTTTGAAAAAGGCGTGGTCCATGTGCAAGAATTTAAGCAGAACTCAAAGGGCGTATGGGAGCGTCAGAGTAAGAAGGCTCGTTATATGTCAAACGATGAGATGGAACGGTACGGAGAACTTTTACGGAAGTTGAAATCGGATATTAAGTTCCGTCCTTAATCTGTTTTCAGTAAACAGCTTATGGTATGATTTTACTACAATGTAGGGTCAATGGCAAAAAATTAGTCTGATTGCTATTGAAATGATCTGAAATAGATTATAAACAGCAATATTTTTATTTAGGTGTATGAAACTGTGTTATAGGGTATTTACGTTCGAAGAAGTCAAATAACCCAACCCTAACCCGAATATCCAAAGGAGCGCAACCCCCGGTTGCGCTCCTTGTCTTGTCTTTATAAGTCGGTTTTAGGAAAATCTTTCAAGGTATACTCGAAACTTTTGCAGCAGGGCTTGTTTTTTTCGAGTATAAGTGGTAACTTTGCGTAAATTTTTATTAGGGAAGTATGAAAATTATTGAACGACCGATTTATATCAAAAAAATAGTTAGGCAACTCAATCGCGGCATGATGCTTGTTCTGGTTGGCCAGAGGCGTGTGGGCAAGAGTTTCCTCCTCAAGACAATAAATAATTGGTTGGCAAAAAGCAAGCCCGATGCCAATGTGTTGTTTGTCGACAAAGATTTGGGCAGCTATAATTTTATTAAAAATTCTGATGATCTGTATGCTCATGCTCTGGCCAACTTGCCCGCCGGCGCTGAAAACTATCTGCTGATTGATGAAGTACAGGATATTGACGGTTATGAGATTGCGTTGCGCAGCCTTTATGCTGAAGACCGTTGCCAGATAATCGTTACGGGCAGCAATGCCTATATGTTTTCTTCAGAAATTGCCACAAAGTTCTCTGGCCGCTACATTGAAATCCCGGTGCTGAGTCTTGGCTACAAAGAGTTCCTGACTTTTCATAATATTGATGATGGCCATGAATCTCTGATTAAGTATCTCCAGTTTGGGGGGTTACCCGGACTTATAAATTATCATTTCGATGAGGTGGCTGAAATTAAGGCCTATCTTCAAGGTGTGTATAACACCATAGTCCTTAAAGACATTGTGGCGCGGGAGCAGATTCGCAATTTCAAGTTTCTTGAAAATCTTATATCTTTTGTAGCTGATAATGCCGGGCAGTTGGTGTCAATCAACAGTATTGTCAAGTATCTCAAGTCGCAGGGTTCGAAAATATCCAATGATGTTGCGACAAAATATCTAAAATCCATATGTAATGCGTTCATTATAGATTCGGTGCTGCGCTATGACATTCATGGAAAGCGTATCTTCGAGCTTATTGAGAAGTATTATTTTAATGACCATGGGCTACGGAATTGCATAACTAACGAGATGCCCGATGTTTTCGGAAGCATTGAGAAAATTATCGAAAATGTTGTACGCAACCACCTTCTTATATGTGGTTTTGAAGTGTATGTTGGTGTTCTCCCATCAGGCGAGATTGATTTTGTTGCCAGAAAAGGAATTCAGGTAATTTATTTTCAAGTAGCTTATAAACTTTCGGGGCCGGAAACTATCAAGCGTGAGTTTGGCAATCTTCAGGCTATCAGAGATGATTATCCAAAATATGTTGTTACTATGGAGGATATACAAGGTCCCGTAAAGGAGTTCCCCGGTATTAACCACATTCATCTCCGCGATTTCTTGAAAATGGACTTTTAGATTATAGATAAAAGGAAAAAGGCTGCGCCGAGGGGTGCAGCCTTTTTGTAGCGGGACCGAGAATTGAACTCGGGACCTCCGGGTTATGAATCCGACGCTCTAACCAACTGAGCTATCCCGCCATTGAGTTTTGCGAGTGCAAAGTTACAAAGAATTTTCTAAACGCGCAAGTGTTTTTGCGTTTTTTTGTCGTGCGGCGGTTTAGAGCTCGTGGTCAATGATGTAGGCCTCGGCGTCGAGGGCCGCGCGGCACCCCATGCCGGCTGCCGAAATGGCCTGGCGGTAGCGCGGGTCGGCAACGTCGCCTGCGGCAAAGACTCCGGCAACGTTCGTGGCCGTGGTTTCGTTGAAGGTGCGAACGTAGCCGTTGGCATCGAGCTCAATAAACGGGCTGAAAATGTCGGTTTCGGGCTTGTGGCCGATGCCGAGGAAAAAGCCGTCGATGGGCAGGTCGTAGTGGCGTTCGTCGGGGGTTTCGCGGTTCTCAACCAAGTGGGCGCCTTCGAGGAATTCTTCGCCGTAGAGGCCAACGGTGTTGGTATTGAAAAGGATTTCAATGTTTTCCTTGTCGATTACGCGCTGCTGCATAACTTTCGAGGCGCGCAAACGGTCGCGGCGAACTATCAGATAAACCTTGGCGGCGAGGTTCGACAGGTAGAGCGCTTCCTCGCAGGCGGTGTCGCCGCCGCCAACAACCGCAACCGTTTTTTTGCGGTAGAAAAAGCCGTCGCAGGTGGCGCAGGCGCTCACTCCCATGCCTTTATATTTTTCTTCGTCGGGCAGGCCCAGATAGAGGGCGGTGGCGCCGGTGGCGATAATCACGGTGTCGGCCGTGAGCCATTCGCCAACGTCGGTTTTGATCTGGAAGGGGCGCACGTCGAAGTTCACTTCGGTGATTTTGCCCGAGCGCAGGCGCGCGCCGAAGCGGGTTGCCTGTTTGCGCAGGTCGTCCATCAGTTGCGGGCCGGTCACTCCGTCGGGGTAGCCGGGAAAGTTTTCGACTTCGGAGGTGGTTGTTAGCTGGCCGCCGGGCGTGTAGCCTTCATAGAGAATGGGCTGAAGGTTGGAGCGCGAAGCGTAGATTGCGGCGGTGTAGCCGGCGGGGCCTGAGCCGATAATCAGGCATTTGGTATGAGTTTCGTTCATTTATCTGAGGTCGTTTATGGTTGTGCCTTTGGGTGTTTTGAATTTAAACGCTTCGGCCGGTTTTTTGGTTTTCGAGGGGTTGAAGCGAAAGTTCTTGAGCAGGGCGCGTCGGCCGCCGGCAATAATGGTCATTTCGGTCGGCCAGCCGGTTGCGGGGTCGAAAACCACTGTGGCCTCCGTTATCTGATTCTTGGGGTCAACCGGAGTCAGACGCACCGTGTTTGCCTTGCCGGCCACTGCCGCGCCGGTGAAGTCGGAGTCGAGGCGCAGCAGAATCTGCAGCGGGTTCGATTCGGCGAGTTCTGCGGCCGTCGGGTTGAAAATCGTAACCTCTTTGTCGGCCGGCGAGTAGCTCCATTGCGTAGTGCCGTCGAAATAGACCTGTGCCTGCCCTAAGTTGAAGCTGAAGCAGTTGCCGCTTATGGTGGCCGATGCGGGGCTGCCGTTGATTGTACACTCAACATTGAGCGTGGCGGCCGCTTTGGCGCGGGCAACGGCGCGTTGAACTTGGGCGGGTACTGCGGCCGCGGCGCCCAGCGTGGCGCCCAGAATCAGCAGGAGAGTTGTGAGGAGCTTTTTCATATGAACATTGAGTCGAGAGTCATTGTGTCAACCAGAATGTTGCGCGGTTTGGAACCGATTGCCGGGCCTACGATGCCGGCGTGCTCCAGCTGGTCCATCAGGCGCCCGGCGCGGTTATAGCCGATGTTATAGCGGCGCTGCAGCGACGATGTCGAAGCCGTGTTGCCGGCGCCGACCAGAAAGCGGGCGGCCTCTTCGAATAGCGGGTCGCGGTCAAATGCCGAGCCGGGCTGGCCCCCAAGAGCCGCGCCGCCGCCGTCGCCGCCAAGGTCGGGAATATATTCGGGTAGCTCGTAGGCACCCGGGTAACCCTGCTGGTTGCTGATGTATTCGCAAATGTTTTCAACCTCCGGAGTGTCGACGAAAGCACACTGAACGCGCGTCATGTTGCCGTTGGTCGAAAAGAACATGTCGCCGCGGCCAATCAGCTGGTGCGCGCCCGAGCAGTCGAGAATGGTTTTGGAGTCCTGGGTCTGCGCAACTCGGAAGGCTATGCGCGCCGGGAACTGTGCCTTAATCAGGCCGGTCAACACGTTGACCGATGGGCGCTGCGTTGCGATAATGGCGTGAATGCCAACCGCGCGCGCCTTTTGGGCGATGCGGCAAATCGGCGTTTCGATTTCCTTGCCGGCGGTCATGATCAGGTCGGCGAACTCATCGATAATCAGCACTATATAGGGCAGGAACCGGTGGCCTTTTTCGGGGTTGAGGCGCCGCGAGGTGAATTTGGAGTTATATTCCAGAATGGTTCGGCAGCCGGCGTTTTGCAGCAATTTATAGCGCTGGTCCATTTCAACGCAAAGCGAATTGAGCGTGGCAATTACCTTGCTCGACTCGGTAATCACGGCGTCTTCCTCGTCGGGCAGCTTGGCCAGATAGTGGCTTTCGAGCACCCGGTAGAGCGAGAATTCAACCGATTTGGGGTCGACGAGCACGAACTTCAGTTCCGCCGGGTGTTTTTTATAGAGCAGCGACGTGATGATTGCGTTCAGGCCCACCGACTTACCCTGGCCCGTTGCGCCGGCAACGAGCAGGTGGGGCATCTTGGCCAGGTCGGCGATAAACACTTCGTTTGAAATAGTGGCACCCAGCGCCATAGGCAGCTGATACTCACACTCCTGGAACTTGCGCGAGGCAATAATCGAGCGCATCGAAACCACCTGCGGGTCATTGTTGGGCACCTCGATGCCTATGGTGCCGCGGCCGGGAATCGGCGCGATGATGCGTATGCCCATGGCCTTGAGGGCGAGGGCCAGGTCTTCCTCAACGCGCTTGATGGCGGCGATGCGCTGGCCGGTGTCTGGCACCACCTCAAACAGTGTGATGGTCGGACCGACGGTAGCCTTGATCGACTGGATTTTGATGTTAAACTGTGCCAGGGCGTCGATTATGCGCTGCTTGTTGGCTTCCTGTTCTTCGGTGTCGACAGTAACCTTCGAGCCTACGCGGTCCTCGAGCAGGTCAATTGGCGGGAAGCGGAAGTGCGAAAGGTCAGCCGTGGGGTCATAGGCCTCGGTGGTCACGCAGTCGGCTTCTTCGATTTCGTTTGCGGTAATTTCGAACTCCGACAGGTCGGGTGCAGCTTCCGGGTCTGACTCCGGCTCGGCACCGGGCTCAGCAGCCGCCTCGGGGCTATCCGCAAAGGGCTCGAAAGCCGGGAGCTCAGCGGGCTGGTCGGCGGGCTGGTCGGGGTTATCGGAGTTATCGGAATTATCGGAGCTATCGGAATTATCGGAGCTATTAGAGCTATCGGAGCTATTTAAACTTTTTGCGGGTTTGGCGAGTTTGCTTTTTATGGCGGCGACTGCCTTGGTCAGCTGGGTGAGGAAAACTATAACCGCCAGCGAAATCAGCGCAATGTTGATTCCCAAAAGTCCGAATGGCGAGAGCGTGTCGTTCAGATACTGCGCAACGTAGTAGCCTGGGTTGCCGCCCAGGCGCAGCGGCGAACTTATGGTCAGAGTGGCCGACGCGGTAACGATGCTCACCGTTATGGCCATTTGCAGCGATTTGAGCGTCAGCGGCCAGAATTTGGCTTTGGTCCAGCCCAGCAACTTTAGCCCGACCATTATCATATAATAGATGATAACGAATGAGCCCAGGCCTAAAAAGCGCACCAGAAAGAAATTCGACAGCTTGGCTCCGGCCGGACCGGCCGCATTGCTCAGCGGCGTCTGCGACGCAGCAATCTGCCCCAGGCTGTTATACTGAATCGCCGCCTGGTCGGCGCCGGGGTGGAGCAGGGCCGATATGGTGGCTATCAGGCAGTAGGCTGCAAACAGCAGCAAAACAATGCCGCAAAACATTTTTGCGCGCGCATCGAAAACCACCATCGCCTCGCTTTTCGGTGCCTTTTTCGGTTTGGCCTTAGGCCGCTGGCGCTGACGTTCGGCCGGCGCCGGTTGCGGGCGTCGGGGTTGCGGTTTCGGTTCCGGTTCGGTGGCCGGTTCCTCCATATAGGGGTCGTAATATTCGCTCATGTGTCAGATGCGTGTGTGCGTTTGGTTTATTTCTGAAATGCGCGGGCAATGGCGCGTTTGTCGTCGCGCTCCTTGATTGACTGGCGTTTGTCGAACTCCTTTTTGCCTCGGCCTATGCCGATAACCAGTTTTGCCAGGCCGCGGTCCGAAATAAACAGCCGCAGCGGCACTATGGTGTTGCCCGGAACCTGATTCTCCTTGTCGAGCTGGCGAATTTCCTTGCGGTTGAGCAGCAGTTTGCGGTCGCGGCGCTCGGTGTGGTTATTATAGGTGCCATAGAAATACTCGGCGATATACATGTTTTTAACCCACACTTCGCCGTTGTGGATATAGCAGAAAGTGTCGACCAGCGAAGCCTTGCCCAGGCGGATGCTCTTGATTTCGGTGCCTGTCAGCACTATTCCGGCCGTGAAGGTGTCGGAAATGGCATAGTCGAAAGTTGCCCTGCGGTTCTTTATGTTTACTTCTTTGAATTTCATACGGGGTAGGGAGGGGGAATTTACGCCGCCGGCATCAGCAACCAGTCAATAACGTAGACCGGAAGAATCAGCCCTACAATGGAATAGGCGGCAAAGCGGAAAATATTATTCTCGTCAACGTCGAGAAACGTGCGACCCAGACAGATAACCACCACTACGTAGATCGGCAGGAATTGAAGCAGGGTCAGCTCCATCGGCAGCAGATTTTGCAAAATGCCGATCGAAGCCATGATTGCCGTGCAGTAAACGCAAAAAAGCTCCGTGCGGTTGCGGTCAAAAGCGCCGTTGATTGCAATTTTGGGCAGAGCATAGCTCAGCAGCGCAACGCCGCAAAAATAGGCAATCATATAGCGCGCAAAAACCACTATGGCCTTGACTATCAGCGCACCAACCGACGGATGAAGCTCATAGAACGCTCCAACGCCAACCGTTAGCGTTGCAATGCCGACCAGCGGCAGCAGCCCGGTTCGGAGCGCAACGCGGGCGTCGGCGCTGTCGGCGCCAACATCTTCCCATCCGCGCGTGGGCGCCATGAGAACCTGCAGCATGAGCTTCAAAAAGTGTAGCATAATTTACAAATGCAAATTTACGCACTTTTCCAACAATCTGCAAAATTTTCGCTCAAAAAACTCTTGGCCGCTCAAACCAGCAGCGACAGCAGCCGCGTGCGCATGGTTGCCCACGGAAGAATAGTGCCATGGCCCGGAAAGTCAACCGGCTTTTCGTTCAGGTCGAAACGAACATAGTAGTTACCCGAATGCGACCGCATCAGAATCACCTGCAGGTTAGCCGCCATCGGAACCACGTTGAACGTTTGCCAGTGGGCGGCAACCGTGTCGAAATAATGGGTCAGATAGTAGCACCCCGGCAGCCGCATCAGCGACAGCAGCGGCATCAGCGTTTCGGCGTGGCCGAAGTGCAGCCTGACCGTTTCGTGTTCCGTGCCGGCAATGAACGCGTCGATGCGGTCAATCATGTCCTGAAGCAGCGGCGAGGCAATGTCGGCCGGCAGAGCGGAAACGGTCGACTGCGTGCGGCTCAAATACTGGCGCAGGTTGTCGACCTGCCAGAGCCGGTTGAATTCGGCAGGCGTGAAAATCGCGAGGTCCATTTGCCCTATGGAACTCAAAACGTAGTAGGCATCCTTGTCCGTTCCGGAAACTCCGGCCGCAAATTGGTCCAGCTCCGGCAAATAGGGCTTGCGCTCGGCCCATTCAACGTAGGCGCTATCGACCTCAAACGGCCGCAGCAACTCGTTGAACTGAGGGCCCGATGCGGTCGTAACCGCCCCTAAGCCCGA
Source organism: uncultured Bacteroides sp. (assembly GCA_964508865.1). GTDB lineage: Bacteria > Bacteroidota > Bacteroidia > Bacteroidales > Muribaculaceae > UBA3263. Next base: position 10,776 of record CAZDVP010000053.1, read on the forward strand.
CTGCATGCGCCGCAAAACGCCAACAAACGCATTCATCGACTCAACGCAGCGCTCAACATAGCTCGCCTCGGCCGAAATCTGCTGGCCGACAACCAACTGCGGGAATGCCATACACAGCCTCCGCGCAATTCCCTGCTGCTCGGCGCGCCCTAAGTCGTTGAGCTGGCCCCAGCGGTTGCCGATCGAGTCAATGGCCCGCGTGGTTATCTGCAACATGGCGCGCCCCTTGGAGTCGAGCTCGGACGAATGCTTTTTCAGGTGCTCTTCCAGGCGGGTGAACGTTTTTGCCGAAGTGGGGTAGCGGTCGCCGTGGCGCCCTACGTGGTAAATCATAACCGGCGCCAGCGAGTCCGGCACTGCCTCGACCGAGTCGGGAGCCGCATATGGCATCCTCGAGCCGCGACATTGCTCCAGACTGAAAGACTGAGCGGCCGCAGTGAGTGCGGCCGCCGTCAGAATTATAAGGTTAAAGAGAAATCGTTTCATCGTTGGCCAACGAGTTTTGCTATTTCAACAATCACCTCGGCTGCTTTGTTGAGTGACTCAACCGGAACGAACTCATAACGGCCGTGGAAATTCAGTCCGCCGGCAAAAATGTTGGGGCAGGGCAGACCCTTGAACGAGAGCTGCGCGCCGTCGGTGCCGCCGCGGATCGGAACCACCTTCGGGGTCAGCCCGGCGTTCTTGATTGCCTGCTCGGCGATTTCAACAATGTGGCTAACCGGTTCAACCTTTTCGCGCATGTTGAAATACTGGTCCTTGATTTCCAGCGATGCGCAATCGGGGAACTCCTTGTTGATTTTGCGCGTAAGGTGTTCAAACTCCTTTTTGCGGCGCTCAAAGCGGTCGCGGTCAAAGTCGCGGATAATATAGGTCAGCTCGGTTTTCTCTACCG
>CAZDVP010000054.1:0-11594 GCA_964508865.1 uncultured Bacteroides sp.
CCCTCCCCGCCCGCAAAAAAATTTGCGCACCACAGGATTTTTTCGTAAGTTTGCGCCGGTTTAAAAGAAACCAAACGTTCAATTCATATTTATAACTTTAACTAATCATTTTATCAACTATGGCTTACGTTATTACCGACAAGTGCGTTGCCTGCGGCACCTGCCTGCCCGAATGTCCCGTTAGCGCTATCAGCGAAGGCGAAATCTATCACATCGATCCGGACACCTGCATCAGCTGCGGCACTTGCGCTTCTGTTTGCCCCTCCGAAGCTATTATCGAAGGCTAATCAAACAGCAGATAGAGAAAAGAAAACAGCGGCGGCACCTGCGATTTGCAGGCGCCGCCTTAATTATTAGTATATAAGATGACGGGGGATCAGAGCTGGGTGTCGGGGTTGAGGTTTGCGCCTTCGATATCTTTGAAGTAGCGGTAAGTGTCGACCTTGAGTTCGCCGCAGGCGTCTTCGTCGGCAACGATGATTGCCTGGGGGTGCATCTGAAGGGCAGAGATGGTCCACTGCTGGGAGATGCCGCCTTCAACGCCATGGTGCAGGGCGCGGGCTTTGTTGTGGCCGTTGACCATGAGGAGCACCGAGCGGGCAGCCATTACGGTTCCGACGCCAACGGTGAGGGCGGTTTTGGGCACGAGGTCGAGGTTATTGTCGAAGAAGCGCGAGTTGGCGATGATGGTATCCTTGGTGAGGGTTTTCATGCGGGTTTTGGAGGTGAGCGACGAGCCGGGTTCGTTGAACGCGATGTGACCGTCGGGACCTACGCCACCGAGGAAGAGGTCGATGCCGCCGTAGGAGGCGATTTTTTCTTCGTAGCGCTTGCATTCTTCAACGGGGTCGGGGGCGTTGCCGTTGAGGATGTTAACGTTTTCGGCGGGAATGTCGATATGGTCGAAGAAGTTGGAGTGCATGAAGGTGTAGTAGCTCTGTTCGTGGTCGCGGGGAATGCCAACATATTCGTCCATGTTGAAGGTAACCACGTTTTTGAAAGACACCTTGCCTTCTTTATAGAGTTCGATGAGGCGGCGATACATGCCCAGAGGCGATGAGCCGGTGGGGAGGCCGAGCACGAAAGGTTTTTCGGGGGTGGGTTTAGCGGCGTTGATCTGAGCGGCCACATAGTTGCCGGCCCAGCGTGAGAGGTCGGCGTAGTTGGGTTCGATTATGAGTCTCATGATTTACTGTATGTAAGGTTTTGATGAATTGATTGCTGCAAAGTTACGATTATTTTCGTGTTTTTGCAAATCGAGTTGATGAAGAACCAGCTCGGAGCCGTTGAAAGTTGCGAAGCTCATGTTCGAGAGCCAGTCGCCGAGAATGGTTACCTGCGAGCCGGCCACCCGGCGCTGCATAATAATATGGTAGTGGCCAAACACATAAAATTCCGGCACGACGTCGACCCGGGCATTCTGCTCGCTTACCCACTGGAGCAGCGGCTTGGGGTCGGCCTGGCGGGTATGGGGGCCGGTGTGGTGGCGGAAGCGGTTTTTGGCGCTCCACCAGTAGGCGAAACCAACGGTCCAGCGCGGATGGACCGACGCGAAGAGCCATTGCAGGAAGCGGCAGCGGAAGGTTGCGCGCATCAGCCGTTCGGCAAAGGGTATGGGGCCGAGGCCGTCGCCATGGGCAATAACAAACGAGTGGCCGTCGATTTCCTCGCGCAGCACCCCGTCGACAACGCGGATTCCGAGCTCCGAGGGAATATAGTCGAAAATCCAGATGTCGTGGTTGCCGATGAGCCAGGTGATTTCAATTCCGGAATCGGCCAGGTCGGCCAGGGTTCCCAGGAAGCGCACGAAACCGCGGGGAACCACGTTGCGATACTCATACCAATAGTCGAGAATATCGCCAACGAGGTAGATGCGCTCGGCGGTCGGCGCGATTGAGCGGAGCCATGCGCACACTAATTTTTCCTGCTCGCGCGGGTCGCGGAAATAGCGGGCACCCAAATGGAGGTCGGAGAGAAAATATGTTAGCTTCTGCGGGGCCATTCAGAGAAAACCGAGTTCGAGTTTGGCTTCGTCAGACATCATGTCCTGCGTCCATTCGGGCTCGAACACGATGTTGATTTCAACGCTTTTCACTCCGGGAATGGTTTCGAGTTTCAGTCGGGCGTCGTCGACCAGGAAATCGGCGGCGGGACACGAGGGTGCGGTCAGCGTCATGTCGACCTGAAGCACCCGCTCCTCGGTGAACTCGATGCGATAAATCAGGCCGAGCGAGTAAACGTCGACCGGGATTTCGGGATCAAACACCGTTTGGAGCAGCTGAACCGCCTTGGATTCAACGCTGAGTTTTTCGTCGGGAGTGATTTCAACCATATGCAATAAAATATGGAGCGGGCGCCGGGTCATAACGGCGCCCGCTCGGAGTCAGAAAGGGGATTACTTAAGTTTTTCGATGTAGTCGATGAGAGCCTGGTTTTCGGGATCGAGCTCGAGCATCTTGGTGTACCATTCCTTGGCAGAAGCGGTGTCGTGCTCGCCGATGTAGTAGCCGGCGGTCTGCGAGTAGGCTTCGCGATAGAGGTCAACACGTTTTTCCTTGTTTTCGGGGTCGGCATCGAGGATTTCGAGCATCTTGGCGTAGGCCTCAACGGTTTCGGGGCCGGGCTTGTTGCCGTTCTTAACAATGGTCATGCGGGCCTTGTTGCGGTAGGGCACATAGTTGTCGGGCACGCGTTCGATAACCTTGTCGATAGCGTTGATAGCTTCGGTGATTGCAACCTGACGCTCTTCGGAATCGATGGGCGAGGTAGCGGCCACGTTCTGCCAGCGGTTGCCGAGGTCAACAAGGTCCTGGGTAACGAAGTTGCCGGCGTCGATATAGGCAGCGGTGGCGTTTTTGGCCTTAATATAATAGAGGTTGGCGGTTTCAATGTCTTCAGCGCGGTTTGCGCGGCCACCGGCCTGAGAGTAGGCGGTCGACAGGTCCTTGAGCAGCTCGGTTTTGGCGGGGTTTGCCTCAACAGCTTTTTCGCGTGCGAGCACTTCGGCGTCGTAGTCCTCGAGTTCGTTCAGAATGTTGGCATAGGTGGTGTAGTCGTTGGCGGTGAAGGAAACGCCGGGCATTTTGAAGAAATCTTCGGCAGCGGCGCGGGCACCGGCCAGGTCACCTTTCTTTTCGAGGTTGAGGAAGAGCATGCGGCGCATCTGGGCGGAGTTGGGTTCCTGAGCGAGAATGCGCTTGGCAACGTCGAGGCTCTCGTCGTAGCGTTCGCCGAAGTAGAGCAGAACGGCGTAGCGTTCCTCATCCTTTACGAAGTGGTTGGGGTTTTCGATATACTTGCCATACTGCTGAGCCGACAGGGTCCAGCGGTCGGAGTCGTAGTAGCGTTCGGCGAGTTCGCGCTGAGCCATTGCCGAGTTAGGAGCGATTTCGTTGAGCTCGAGCAGGCGGTTGATAGCGTAGTCGGGGTTGATGTGGGCATAAACGCGCGAGTACTTAACGTAGGCTTCGGGCGAGTTCTTGTCGAAGTAAATAGCCTGTTCGTATTCCGAAGCGGCCTTGCCGATAGTGTTGCCGTCGTCAACGCCGTTGGCCAGGGCTTCGTCGCGGAGGGCATCGCCGGCCATAACGTAGATCGAGGGGTCCTTCAGGTTCTTTTTGCGGGCGCTATCCATGTACTTGTCGTACTCCTTGGCGTAGTTAACGCGGTCGGCGTCGTAGTATGCGCGAGCAATCGCAACATGGATAAACGCTTTGTTCTGAGCCTTGAGAGCCTGCTTGAAGTGGTCGGAAGCGGCTTTGGCATCACCGTTTTTGAGATCAACGGCGCCGAGGCCAACAAAGTTGAAGCCGTTTTTGGGATCGAGGGTAATACCTTCGTTGAAATAGCTCAGGGCTTCGTCGACGTTGCCTTCCTTGAGCGAGATAGCGCCGAGATAATAGAGCGCTTCAGCGCGGTCGGGGCCCGATTCGGGGAGGTTTTTGGTCAGGATTTCCTTGGCATTTTCGAGCTGGTCGATTTTGTAGTATTCAATGCCGTCTTTGTGGCCCTGGCTTTGAGCCGACACGCAGAGGGCGGAGAATGCTGCCACTGTCAGGATTAAGGACTTGAGTTTCATTTGCGGGTTGATAGTATGATTGGTTTGTTAATATAATTATTAGAGTTATAACGCTGCGAAAGGTTTAATATTGCGTCAGTCGCCGGAACCGGCAATCTGCACCATGCGCGGCTGAACGGTTGCGGGCAAAACGCCGGTCAGCTGAATCACCTTCTGGCCCTGCATGCCGGTCACGAACGAATAGAACGCGTTGTTCAGCGTGCCGCCAACTGTGGTGGTTATCATATAAATCGAGCGATAGAGCGGATAGCTGCCGTCGAAAATATAGGCCTGATAGGGTTTGTAGGCCAGATTGGTATCGTCGGCGCTCACGGCCAGCACCTTCACGTTGGGGTTGAAGCCGAGGTTGGTTGTGTCGGACGATTCGGAGCGGCGGCGCATTTCATCTTTCGACAGGGTGGTTCCGTCGAGGTTGGTCGAAACCCAGCTGACGCCGATAATGCCCAGGGCATTGGGGTGGCGGCTAACGGCGTCGAACACCTGGCGTGCCGAACCTTCGGCATAGACGTTGGCGCCAAACGGTTTGCCGCCGTTGATGGAGTCGCGCAGGAACTGAACCATGGAGCTGCCGGCATCGTCGAACACCAGACGGATTGAGTCGAGTTTGGTGGGCCACATGTCTTTCCACGACTTGACATCGCCGGAAAGCACCTGGCGCAGCTCGGCCATGGAAATGGCATCCTGCGGGTTCTGATTGTTGACAATCAGCGCCACGGCATCGACCGCCACGCGCTGCTCGCGGGGTTTGCGCTTCTGGTTGCGCAGGCGGGTCTTTTCGGCCGAGGTGAGGGTTCGGGCGGCAACGATGGTTTTAATCGAATTGTTGGGGTTCATCAGCGAGTCGAACGCGGCCGACTGGCTGACATAGTAGGGCACCACCAGGGCCTGGCGGCGCGAGTTGTTATAGTAATACTCGAAAACGTCGACCTCCTGGTCCATGATGTTTTCGAAAGTTGCGTCGCAGGCAAACTGCATGTGCTCAACCTTTTGCTCAACTTTTTTTGCAGGTTGCTTCGAGCCGCAGGCACTGAGGGCGCCGGCGGCAAGAGCAAGAGCTATAAGGGTCAGATGCGAAATTTTCATCATATGTTGGAGTCAATACCTTTGAACTGACGGTAACCACGCCAGATTCCGTAGATTACCAGCAGCACGCCGCAGATTATGCGGGGCCAGGTGAACTGCTCATCCCAGTTGAAGGCATTGAGAAACAGAGCCACACCCATAGCCATATAAACCACAATCATGAAAATGCCGAAAACGTTGCGCATGATTTGCGGAGTTGTCGGGTGGTTGCCGCGGTGGTCGGGGCGCTCGGGCGCGGGCGTATAGTTGTTAGTTTGATTTTCCATAATTTGAGTTTTTTAAACGGTTTCTATAGGTGTAACGTGGTTATGAGTAATATAGTTCACGGCGCCGGGTTACGGAGCAAAGTTACTGATAAATTTCGTTCCGTGCAAAAAAATCGCTAAATTTGCGGCTATGATATCAATTCAGCAGGTCAGCGGCCTTGACTACCGGCGGGCGTTTGCCCGACCGCAGGTTGTTTATAACTCGGTTGATTTCACCGAGTTAAATGCCTCGCGAGTCGATTCAGTGAGCCGCTACGTCATTTTCGACGATTCAGCCAATCCGCTGGCAGGACTGACGGTCGGGCGGAATGGACAGAGCCTGCGTGCGCCCTTTTCGGCTCCGTTTGCCATGCTCGATTTCAACCGCCCCCACCGCGCGGCAACCATGGTTGAAATCGGCCGGCTGCTGCGCCGGGAACTTCCGGGGCTGGAACTGACGCTGCCACCGGCGCCCTACAGCCCGGCCATGAACGCCAAAACCCTGATGGGCATACTCGCCGCCGGGGGCCGGCTGCTCCATTGCGACTGGAACTACCACCTCGACCTGAGCCGCGACTTTGAGGCCGACCTTTCGTCGGCCAACCGCAACAAGTTGCGCCGCGCCGAGCGCGCCGGGCTGACGCTGCGCCCGGCCGACCCCGCCGAAGCCTTTGAAATCATTCGCCTCAACCGCCTGCACAAGGGCTACCACCTGGCCATGACCCGCGAGCAGGTTCTGCAGACCATCGAGGTCGTTGAGGCCGACTTTTTCATTCTCGACGATGCCGCCGGCAATCCGCAAGCCTCGGCCATGGTTTACCACCCGGCGCCCGGAATTGCCCAGCTCATATATTGGGGCGACCTGCCCGATGCCAGCGTTCACAACTGCATGACGGTTTTAGGCGCGCGCCTTGCCGCCCACTACCGCCGGCAGGGACTGAGAATTTTTGACCTCGGCCCAACCGGCGCCGACGGCATTCCCAACGCGGGGCTGAGCGATTTCAAGGAGAGCCTCGGGGCAATCACTTCGCCCAAGCCCACCTTGCTGCTCTGAATTTAGTTTTTATCTTCCGATAAATTTTTCGTACCTTTGCCAAAAATTTTTTGCTTATGCTTAATAAAATCGAATCACTCAAGGCGGAAATTTCAAACCTGAAGGCATCGACCGAAGCGCAGGTTGAGGAACTCCGCATCAAATATCTCAGCAAAAAGGGCGAGATTTCGCAGCTGATGAACGATTTCCGCACCGTGCCCGCCGACCAGAAGCGCGAACTCGGCTCCAAACTCAACGAGCTCAAGACCCTGGCCACCGAAACCATCAACGGCCTGCGCGCCGCAGTGCTCGAAAAAGAGGCCGCCGACTCGGCCGCCGCGCTCGACCTGACCCGCACGGCAGCTCCGCTCCCCCAGGGCTCGCGCCACCCGCTTAACATTGTGCGCAACGAAATCGTCGACATTTTTTCGCGCCTGGGCTTCTCGCTGGCCGAGGGTCCGGAAATTGAAGATGACTGGCATGTTTTCTCGGCCATGAACTTCGCCGCCGACCACCCCGCGCGCGACATGCAGGACACCTTTTTCATTTCGCGCAATCCGGCCGACGTTTTGCTGCGCACCCACACCTCGTCGGTGCAGACCCGCGTCATGGAGCACACCCAGCCGCCGATTCGCGTTGTGTGTCCGGGCCGCGTTTACCGCAACGAGGCGATTTCGGCCCGCGCCCACTGCTTTTTCCACCAGGTTGAGGCGCTCTATGTTGACCGCAACGTCAGCTTCGCCGACCTGAAGCAGGCCCTGCTCTTCTTTGCCCGCGAAATGTTTGGCCCCGAAACCCAAATTCGCCTGCGCCCGAGCTATTTCCCCTTCACCGAGCCGAGCGCCGAAATGGACATCAGCTGCAACATTTGCGGCGGCAAGGGCTGCGCCTTCTGCAAGCACACCGGCTGGGTCGAGATTCTTGGCTGCGGCATGGTTGACCCCGCCGTTCTCGACGCCTGCGGCATCGACTCGAAGGTCTACACCGGCTATGCGCTCGGCATGGGCATTGAACGCATAACCAACCTGAAATACCGCGTCAACGACCTGCGTTTGTTCTCTGAAAACGACGTCAGGTTCCTCGACGAATTCGTGTCGGCCCGATGACGCTCAACGAGCGCTACCGCCGGGTTATGGAGCGCTTCCGCGCCGCCATGCCCGACCCCAAAACCGAGCTCCATTATTCCAACCCGTTTGAGTTGCTTTGCGCGGTGATTCTCTCCGCGCAGTGCACCGACAAGCGGGTTAACCTTATAACGCCTGCACTGTTCGAGGCCTACCCCACCCCGCAGGCCCTGGCGGCGGCAACTCCCGAGCAGGTGTTTGAAATCATACGCTCCTGCTCCTACCCCAACAACAAGTCGCGCCTTTTGGTAGGCATGGCGCGCAAGCTGGTCGACGACTATGGCGGCCAGGTTCCCCACGACATGGATGCGCTGCTGAGCCTGCCCGGAGTCGGGCGCAAAACGGCCAACGTTATTCTCTCGGTTGTTTGGGGCGATGCAGCCATGGCGGTCGACACCCACGTTTTTCGCGTCAGCGAACGCATCGGGCTCACCTCCGGCTCCAAGTCGCCGCTCGAAACCGAGCGCACGCTAACGGCCCACATCCCCGCGGCCGACCTGCCGCGCGCCCACCACTGGCTGATTCTCCACGGGCGCTACGTTTGCAAGGCGCGCCGCCCCGACTGCGCCAACTGCCTGATTGCCGACCTCTGCAAGCAAAGAGAATTAGACTAATAAGACCTATTAGACTAATTAGTCCAATTGGACCAATAAAAAATCAGCCCCGCCGATGCCGGCGGGGCTGAGCTATTTCAGAGTGGTGGGGATTATCAGTTCACGCGAACCTTGAAGCTCTGGCCGTTGACGCGGACAAAGTAAACGCCGTTGGCGGCAGCGATGCGGCCGCCGGCAGTAACCTGGCCGGAAGTAATCAGAGCGCCTGCGGCATTGTAGACTTCAACGTCGAGGCCTTCGGCACCGCAAACGTTGATGCAGCCCTTGCCGCCGAACACGTAGACGCCGTCGGCAACCGAAACGTTGGCGATTCCGGCTTCAACCAGAACCTTGACGGGGGTTACAGCGGATTCACCGTTGGCATAGCGGACGGAAACGCCAAACACGTATTCGCCCTCATCCATCGGCTCGCCGAAGGTAAAGGTGGTTTCCTCGGGCGAAGCGACGCAGCCTTCGTCGGTATAGACATTATAGCCGAGCAGGGCAACTTCGTCGCCGGTTGCGGGTTCGTAGGTAACGTCGTCGATCATGAGCGAGAAACCGCCGTCGCAATAGGTGATGTTGCGCAGAGCAAAGCGCTTGGCGCCTTCGGGCAGGTCGGCGCTATAGCCGGCCCATGCAGTGTTGCTGATCGAGCCGGCAACAATTGACTTGAAGTCGCCCAGGCTCATGCCGCCCTCGGAATAGAGGACTTCAAGGCCGGCGGTGTACATCGGCGAATAGTTGCGGGCAAAGAAGGTGATGGTCTGAGCCTTGCCGGAGAGCAGCGGCGAAATCATCCAGTCGTCGGTTGAGCCGCTTGCGCCCAGGGGCTTGAGCGACATCAGGAAGTTCGAGCCGGTGTTGCCGGTATAGCCCATGGCGGGAACAATAGGACCTTCGTCAGTATTGATAACGGCGAAGGAGCCAAGGCCCTGGAAGGGCAGACCGGGAATGTCGAGAGCAGAGCTACCGCCGGGAGCGGCTACGCCCATGATTTCGCGCTTGTCGCCGTCGTGGGCAGTCCAGCCGCGCTGGCTTGCAACGCCGGCGTTCCAGCCTTCGAACGATTCGGTAACCGGACCTTCGGCAGGAGCGGCGGGAGCATCCCAGCTGAGGGTAACGAGCTGGTCGTCGTTGGCAGTGGCGGTGAGGTTTTCAACGCCGTTCAGAGCATCGCTGAGCAGAGCAACGGTTGCGGTGCTGACGTTGTCGGCATTGTCGGCATCGGCAGCGCAGTTAACGCGGAAGGTCAGCTCGTGGGCTTCGGCCAGGTCAACAGTGGGGAACGAGTGGGTGAACTCGAAGGTTGCAACTTCGCCAACGGGGATTTCGGTGCCCGGAACTGTGGCAACGGTTTCGTCGTCGATGAGCATTTCAACCGATTCGGGAGCAGTGGGGATAAGGCCGTTGTTAACAACGTTGACTTCAACGGTGAACTCAGAGCCGGGGATAACGCTGACGGGAGCGTTTTGCGACTGCAGGCTCAGGTCAACTTCGGGGATATCGAAAATCTGGATGTTGTCGATCGAAGTGAAAGTGTGGGTAATGCAGGTTGCGTCGATGCCGCAAACAACCACCTGATCGGCAAATTCACGCAGGTCAATGGTGATTTTGTTCCAGCCGGGACGGCCTTCGCAGAGTTCGTCAAGGCTCTTTTCGGCGCCGAGCGAGTGCCACTGGCGGTCGCCATAGGAGTAAACGAGGAATTCCAGCAGGTTGCCCGAGGTCTTTTCGTCGGAATCAGACGTATCGTAGTTATAAACCAACATTGACAGGCCGGGATTAACGCCGCTGCCCAGATTAACCTTGCCGGTGAAGAAGCGGCCCTTGCTGCCGATGCCGAGAGCTTCCATCGAAAGGAAGCAGCCGTCGCCATCGCCGGAGCTGGCGGATATTTCGCCGTCGCGGAGCAGGCTCCAACGGCAAGCGCCCTCCATGGTTTCGGAGAAGATTGCGGTTTTGGCGCCGGGGGTGCTGTTGTTGCCGGCAAAGGTTTCACGATAAGGCAGGCGGTAGGGCTTACCAACGTTGACATAGGGCGAGAAAACGCCGCTCGAGCCTAAGCCGCGCAGGTTGCGAGCGCGAAGCACGTAGCGCACCATGGTCTGGGGGGCATCTTTGTCGATAGCGTCGAATTCAACTTCGCAGCCTTCGATATCGGTAACAACAGGAACTTCGATGAAGGTTTCGGGATTGACGGGATTAGTTTCAATCTTCATAACCTCGTAGCGAACGTTGTCGGGGTTCATGTCGTAGCCTTCGTAGTCCTTGGTAACGGGCTTCCAGCTCATCTTAACTCGGCCGTAGGGCTGGGTTTCTACCAGCTCGACCGACGAAGGATCGGGATAGTCCGGACGGTTGATGCCAACGAATGCGTCAACGTAGGTCAGCGGGCCGGTGGAGCCGCAGCGGGCGCTGAAAATATAGGGGAGCTCCTCGTCAACCTTAACGTCGATGGTAACGGTCTGGCCGGGATAGCAGTTGAAGCTGCGGGTGTTGGAGTTCGGAGTGCCGTCGGGCATGTTGCCGCCGGTCTGAACGCCGTTGATAAAGAACTGAACCGACTGAGTTGAGTTAACGTTGAGAGCAGCGCCGTTGAGCGACTGGGTCGGAGCGGTATACGACAGCTTGGCCCAGAGGGAGCCGTCGGCAGCGGGGGTCACAACCAGGTTGCCATGAGCAGGGGTGGTGCCGGCAACGCCCTGGGCAATCTGCAGATTGTCGAGGTAGACTTCGTGGTTATGACGGCCTGCGTCGTGGGTAACGTGGTAGCCCAGATAGTACTGACCGGTGGTTTCAACGGTGAACCAATCTTCGTGGAAGCCGCCGAAAATGTTCTTTTCCTGATTCAGCGCGAACTCGGGGGTGATTACCTGCTTGAGGGAGTCAACGATGGCGGCATTGCCCAGGCGCACTTCCATGTGGCCGGCGTTATCGGCCGACGCTTTGGCATGGTAGTTGAGCTGATAGTACTGACCGGCGGTCAGGGTGATGGGCGGAGTGATGAGCCAGTGGTCGCTGCCGGCTTCGTCGTAGAAGAGGCGCACCTGGTCGTTCTGCAGGTGGAAGTTCTGCGAGGTGCCCAGCAGGTTAACCATGGTGAAGCCCTCCAGAGAGTTCTTGCTGTTGAAGTCGTTGTCGTAAGGAGGAGTGAGCACAAACACCTTGGCCGATGCGGATTCGCCCTGGCCGGCGGCGTTATAGGCGCGGATTGCGTAAACGTCGGCAACGCCGGGTTTCACTTCAATGCTAACCGACATGGCAGCGCCCGGTTCAACGCCCTCGGTGATGGTTTGGAAGAGCTCGCCGTTTTTGAGGATTTCGATTTTTTCGAGACCTGCAACGTCGCTGCCGTCAATGGCCTGGGTCGGAACGGTGAAGGTGATGGTGCTGTTGCTATAGTTCACCTTAACGTTTTCGGGAACATTGGGCAGG
>CAZDVP010000055.1:0-11413 GCA_964508865.1 uncultured Bacteroides sp.
CGGCGAAAAATGCGAAGGAAACTACATCCAGCCCACATTCATAACCGACTACCCCATCGAAATGTCGCCCCTGACAAAGCGCCATCGCTCAAACCCCCAGCTGACCGAACGCTTCGAACTCATGGTCAACGGCAAAGAACTCGCCAACGCCTACTCCGAACTGAACGACCCGATTGACCAATACGAACGCTTCGTCGACCAGATGAACCTCGCCCAAAAAGGCGACGACGAAGCCATGATCATCGATCACGACTTCATCCGCGCCCTCGAATACGGAATGCCCCCCACCTCCGGCATGGGCATCGGAATGGACCGCCTCGTAATGCTCATGACCGGCCAGGTAGCAATCCAGGAAGTACTCCTCTTCCCGCAGATGAAACCCGAAAAATGACCCCCGAAACAGCAATTCAAACCATCGCCGTGATGGGCGGAGGCTCCTGGGCAACCGCCCTGGCCAAAATGCTCCTCCGCAACTGCCGCAACATCGTCTGGTACATGCGCCGCGACGACCGCATTCAAGAATTCAAAGAATGCGGCCACAACCCCGCATACCTCACCGACGTTGAATTCGACGTCAGCCGAATCCACTTCACCTCCGACATCAACGAAGCCGTACGCCTGGCCGACACCCTCCTCATGGCCATGCCCTCCCCCTACTTCCTATCCCACATGGAAAAAATAACCGAACCGCTGGCCAACAAAACCATCGTTTCGGCCATCAAAGGCATCGTGCCCGAAGTCAACCTCACTATTGCCGACTACATGGTCAGCCGCTACGGCGTCGCCTCCGACCGAGTCCTCGTTATCGGCGGCCCCTGCCACGCCGAAGAAGTCGCCCTCGACCGCATCAGCTACCTCACCATAGGCTGCGCCGACCCCGAGCGCGCCGAAGCCTTTGGCCGCTGCCTCGGCTCCCACTCCGTCCGCACCATAATCTCCCTCGACGTCCAGGGAATCGAATACGCCGCCGTCCTCAAAAACGTCTACGCCATCGTTGCCGGCATAATCCACGGAATGAAAGGAGGCGACAACTTCACCGCAATGCTCGTTTCCAACGCCGTTCGCGAAATGGAACGCTTCGTCGACGCCGTCGACCCCCGACCCCGCAACATCTGCGACTCAGTCTACCTCGGCGACCTCCTCGTTACCGCCTACTCCAAATTCTCCCGAAACCACAACTTCGGCTCAATGATCGGCAAAGGCTACTCCGTCAAAGCAACCCGAATGGAAATGGAACAAACCGCCGAAGGCTACTTCGGAACCAAATGCATCTACGAAATCAACCAGAACTACGGCGTCGACATGCCCATTCTCGAAGGCCTCTACTCCATACTCTACGAAGGCGTTATGCCCCGCCGCGCAATCTCCCGCATAGCAATCCGACTCACCTAAAACCACATCCCACCACCCCCATACCCATCATGGAAACATTCGAACTCAACATCTCCAACGCAGCAACCCCCGGCGCAACCCTCGCCGACATCCAAAACCTCCAGCCCGAAGCCGACCAGGCCCTCAAAACCGTTCTCGAAGCAACCGGCGCCGGCAACGACTTCCTCGGCTGGGTCGACCTCCCCACCCAAACCATCAACTCCGACCTCATCGACGAAATAACCTCCGTTGCCAACATCCTCCGCGCCGAATGCCAGGCCGTTGTCTGCATCGGAATCGGCGGCTCCTACCTCGGCGCAAAAGCCGTTATCGAAGCCCTCAAAAACCAATTCACCCCAACAACCCCCGAAATCCTCTTTGCCGGCCACAACATCGGCCAGGACTACCTCGCCGAACTCATCGACTACCTCGCCGACAAACGCTTCGGCATCATCGTAATCTCCAAATCCGGAACAACAACCGAACCCGCCATTGCCTTCCGCCTCCTCCGCAACCTGCTCGAACAAAAAGTAGGCCGCCAGGAAGCCGCCAAACTAACCGTTGCCATCACCGACGCCAAACGCGGCGCACTCCGCTCCCTCGCAACCGACGAAGGCTACGCAACCTTCACCATCGACGACAACGTTGGCGGACGCTTCTCAGTCCTCTCCCCCGTTGGCCTCCTCCCCATAGCAGTTGCCGGCTTCAACATCCGTGCCCTCCTTCAAGGCGCCGCCGACATGCAAGCCGCAACCGCCAAACCAGGCAACCCCGCCCAACTCTACGCAATGACCCGCAACGCACTCTACCGCGCCGGCAAAAAAACCGAAATCCTCGTTAACTACAACCCCAAACTCCACTACTTCGCCGAATGGTGGAAACAACTCTACGGCGAAAGCGAAGGCAAAGACCACAAAGGCATCTTCCCCGCCGCCGTCGACAACTCCACCGACCTCCACTCCATGGGCCAATGGATCCAAGACGGCGAACGAACAATCTTCGAAACCGTAATCTCCGTCGAAAACCAACAGCGCTCACTCATCATACCCTCCGACGACCAAAACCTCGACGGCCTCAACTTCATCGCCGGAAAATCAGTTGACCACGTCAACAAAATGGCCGAAATCGGAACCCGACTCGCCCACATCGACGGCGGAGTCCCCAACCTCCGCATCGCCATTTCCGAAATCTCCGAATACAACCTCGGCCAACTCATCTACTTCTTCGAAATCGCCTGCGGAATCAGCGGCTACATGCTCGGCGTAAACCCCTTCAACCAACCCGGCGTCGAAGCCTACAAGCGCAACATGTTCGCCCTCCTCGAAAAACCCGGCTACGAAGCCGAAACCGCCGCCATCCAATCCCGCCTCTAACCAAAAGGAAGCCCCTCCCAACCCTCCCCACAAGGGAGGGCTTTTTTTGCAAATTTTTGTACAAGCAGCGAGCTTCAGCGAGCAGAGCTCAAATAACTCCGATAACTCCAATAACTCCAATAACTCCAATAACCCCAATTACTAATTACTAATTCCCAATTCCTAATTAACCCAATCCCCCCCAAAAAAAGCCCCCTCCCTTGTGAGGGAGGGGCCATTCACCCTCGCAACTCGCTAACCCTCACCGATTTAACACTTTTTAACCGACGGGGGGGGGTAAAATGCAAATTTTTGTGTAAATTTGCCCCCAAATATTTAATTTTCAATCTTTCACACTAACAACTACATGCACTTCAAAAAACTTAATCTCCTCATGGGAGCGGCTATTGCCATGCTGCCTGCAATTGCAGTCCACGCAGAGAAAATCTACGTGCCCGTGACCTCCGTCCACCAGCTCGTCGACGGCTCCAACTATGTTGTCGGCGCAGTCAACCCCACCTGGCCCAACGGCACCGAACGCTACTACACAACCGTAGACGTTGACGGCGTTACTAAGGTTAAAGCTCTCCCCATCGAGACAACCGCTTTTTTCACTCCCGACTACGTCTGGACATTCAAAGCCCACCCCGAAATGGTCTGCCATAACGGCAATGCAAACCATCCTGCTCTCAGCCCGGTATTCAGCATGGGCAAAGGTGACTCTAATTTCATTTGCCAGGCTCATGAAAGTAATAATGAATACACTCCCACCAACGGCACAACCGAGCTCTCGCTTGTTGATGAAGCTAATCACCTCACTGCAATTGAATTTGTTCCCCTCGCACTACCGTCGAACTACACCGGCGATGCCGAACTGCTATTTGCCATGCATGGCGGCTACAACACCCCCGAAAATGCCGAGAGCTTTTTTGGTGGCGTAAGAGCTGTTAACGGAAGTGGCGTATTAGACAGATACTCCAGAAAAGGTGTTGACGAATTTAACCTGGCTATGGCTAACAACAGCTGGTCGACCTATTTCCGCATCTACATGGAAATCGACACCGAGCATCTCGAAGCTGCAGCCCGCACAATTTGGTCCGCACTTGCCGATAACGACTACTACACCTGGCTCTATGCAATCAACCCGCTATGCGGCGAAGCATATCGCGAAGCGTTTATCGAAAAGTTCCCCACCAGCATGGTTAACTCGCTGCGCTATGAAACCATGCAGGAGCAACTCGAAACTGCCGCAGCCAATATTGCTGCTGAGTTAGACAACTCCACTTTCTTCAACGCACTGATTGTTAACGCCATCAACCAGCAGAACCTGGCCGTTACAATCGCAAACGTCGGCAGCAAACAGGGCGACAATCACGCCATGCTCACCGTTGACACCAACAACCGCCTCATTGGTAAAGTTAACGCCAACCGCACTAAATGGACTCTGGAGCTGACCGACGACAACTACGTTCTCTTCAAGAACCGCGCCACCGGCCTGTACATCCCCGCTATGCCCACAACTGCCGGTGCTGCCTATGGCGAAATGGTTACCAAAGAACACGCCGGTCGCCACCAGTTCGACAAGAGCGGCGGCAACAACACCTGGATTCACACCGCCGACAACCATATTAACCCCGACGAAACCACCCACCGCCACATGCACTGCAACATCGGAGCCAACGAGCAGAACAACGTTGTAGCCGCCGCTAATTCAGCTAAGGGTGACCTGTCACGCTGGGACATTATAGGCGTTTCGAAAATCTCTGACGAAGAAATCGAATTCAACAACATCCGCACCCATCAGGTTGCAGAATTCAATAACCTGCCCAACGGCGTTGACGGAATCTTCACCGCCCAGCAGATTGCAGCAGCCAAAGCCGCTATCGAAGCAATCGCGTTCGACACCGACGCCGATTCGCAGGAAGCTGAATACGAAGCCAAACTCGCTACCCTCCAGGCCGCCATCGAAAGCCAGGCTGCAGCTTTGTGGGCAAATCTCGAAGGCAAGAACGCTGTTATCCGCTTTGCCCGCGACAGTTCCGGCGGTATGAATGGTTCCTACTGGAACGTTAATGCCAACTCAACCCTTTCGTCGGAACACAACGTCCTGAACGAAACAACCATCTGGCAGTTCAAACGCATTGCCGGCGAACTCATGCGCTTCCGCATCTACAATCCCGCAACCGCAAAATATCTGGCCGCCCTGGCACTGACCAACGATGAAAACGCTGCCGAAACAACCTATATCATCAAGCCTTGCACCAAGGCGGGATATACTGACCAATACGTTATACAGTGTGTTGACCACTCCCACAACAACTATGTTCACAAGCAGGGTGGCAACACCAACACCATGTGGTACACTCAGAACGACATGGGCAGCGCTCTCAAAATTCTGGTTACCGACGAGCAGCTGGATGAACTTAAGGGCCTCGTTAACGACATCACAGTTCCCGAAATAGATGCCGAACTGCTCTCGCCTACCTATGAGCTCGGCAAATACAGTTCCGCTGCCATGAATCTCGGTGAGCCCTTGAAGGCCTATACCATCACTTCCGACAACCTGCCTGAATTCATTAACCTTTATAACAACTTCAACAACGGCATAGACTATAACATTGCCGGCTTCCTTTACTTGCCCAAAGACGGCACCTACTTCCGCATCCGCGCATCGAAAGGCAACGTAGCCCGCACCGAAGAAGTTGTTCCCATTCTGAAATGGAGTGAAGTAGCCGCAAACGCAACGTTCATCAGAATGTCTAACGAACTTGAAGCAGGCTTTGACTACACCGGCACTCTGTTCGTTTACCACAACGAACACCTGATGTGCGTCGACAACAACCTCTACGTTACTACCTTCAGCTCCGAGCACATCAATTTTGCACAAACTGCAACCCAAAACGAAACTCCTGCCAGAGTCAGATTCATTGGTGTTCCCGCTGAACCGGGAGCCTACCAGCTTGTTATCGGCAACACGCGCAACCACCACATCCACACCCCCAGCGAAGGCAACGACGCCCTGCGCCTGAACTACTGCTCAATCAACTATCCCCAGGTTCGCACCGACCACACAAACCACAATCTCGAGCTGGAGCAGGTAACTGAGATTCCGGTGGCTATCCATGCCGACGGCTTCGGTTCGATTGTTACCCCGGCTTATGTTGAGGCTCCCTCTGAGGAAGCCGACGGCGCAGTGGCTTTCATGGCCCAGATTGACGACAACGACAACCTGAAGTTCGTTGAAGTTCCCGCCGGTCACCTCATCGCCCCGCAGAGCCACATTCTGATCAAGGGCTCCGCCGAAAGCGTTGGACTGAAAACGGTTGCCGTTCCCACCGAGGAACACGTAATTGCCGAAACCACCGGCCACGCCAAACTCGAAGTGACCTATGGCCGCAAGCTCGTGACCCCGGCTGAAAATGAGGTTATCTACATCAAGGCCGAGCGTCCGTCGACCAACGCCGCCAACGCCGTTCGCCGCCGCATCGACACCTCGAACACCAGTTTCTTCCTGACCAAACTTGTTCCCGACACTGAAAGCGGCCAGGTTGAAATCCCCGGCGGCACAATGGCCGTTCGCTTCAACTCGAGCAACGACAAACCCGACGAACTGGAGGTTTCGCTCTCGGACGGCATTCCCACCGAAATCGAAGAACTCATTTATGAAGGCGACTCCTGCGCCAATGTCCGCGAAGGCATCTATGACCTGCAGGGACGGCGGCTGGCTGCTCCGGTCAAGGGCGTCAACATCATTAACGGACATAAGACCTTTATCCGCTAATACATTATCGGACTCACACTAATTGATTGAAGGAAACGGCAGCGGGCTCCGGAGCCCCTGCCGTTTTTTTATTTTGCAATTATGGAAAAATTGCGTAAATTTGCCCGAAAATATATATAATAACCAAATCATATCAGCAATGGAAATCTCCCATATCGAACACATCGGCATCGCCGTTCCCTCGCTCGACGAGGCAATTCCTTTCTATGAAAATATGCTTGGCATCAAGTGTTTTGCCATTGAAGAAGTGGCCGACCAGAAGGTGCGCACCGCCTTTTTCCGCATTGGCCAGACCAAGCTGGAGCTGCTCGAGGGCACCTCGGACGACAGCGCCATTTCCAAGTTCATTGCCAACAACGGCGGCCGCGGCGGCATTCAGCACATTGCGCTGAACATTACCGACGGCGTTCAGAATGCCCTGGATGAAGTTCAGGAAAAAGGCTGCCGAGTTATCGACAAGGCTCCGCGCAAGGGCGCCGAAGGCCTCGACATTGCCTTCCTGCACCCGAAAAGCACCTGCGGCACTCTGATTGAGCTCTGCGAGCAACCCAAGTAAACAACCGATTCCTCAAACCCACCCATAACCGAAACTTCCCCTTATGAGTACTCAACTCGAAAAAGTGCAGGAACTGATCAAACTGCGCGAAGAAGCCCACCTGGGCGGCGGCCAGAAGGCCATTGATAAACAACACGAACGCGGCAAATTCACCGCCCGCGAACGCATTGACCAACTGCTTGACGAAGGTTCCTTTGAGGAATTCGACACTTTTGTGCGCCACCGCTGCACCAACTTCGGCCAGGAAAAGAAATCCTATCCGGGCGACGGCGTAGTTACCGGCTGCGGCACCATTGGCGGCCGCCTGGTCTACGTTTTCGCGCAGGACTTTACGGTTTTCGGCGGTTCGCTGTCGGAAACCATGGCCCTGAAAATCTGCAAGGTTATGGACATGGCAATGCGCATGGGCGCTCCCGTTATCGGCCTTAACGACTCGGGCGGCGCGCGCATCCAGGAGGGCATCAACGCTCTGGCCGGCTATGCTGAAATTTTCCAGCGCAACATTCTGGCCTCGGGCGTGATTCCGCAGATTTCGGCAATTCTCGGCCCCTGCGCCGGCGGCGCGGTTTACTCTCCGGCGCTGACCGACTTCACCATCATGGCCAAGGGCATCAGCTATATGTTCCTGACCGGCCCGAAGGTTGTCAAGACCGTTACCGGCGAGGACGTTACGCAGGAAGCCCTGGGCGGCGCAACCGTTCACTCGACCAAGAGCGGCGTTGCCCACTTCGCCGCCGAAAACGGCGAGGACGCAATCCGCATTATCAAGCAGCTGCTTTCCTATATTCCGCAGAATAACCTGGAGGAAACTCCGCGCGTTGCCTGCACCGACCCGGTTGACCGCATTGACCCGGCGCTGAACGAAATCATTCCCGAAGCCGCCAACAAGGCCTACGATATGTATCAGATCATCGGCGCGCTGGTCGACAACGGCGAGTTCCTGGAAATTCAGCGCAACTACGCCCGCAACATCATTATCGGTTTTGCCCGCTTCAACGGCAAGGCAGTCGGCATCGTTGCCAACCAGCCGAAGTATCTGGCCGGCGTTCTCGACTCCAACGCCTCGCGCAAGGCCGCACGCTTTGTTCGCTTCTGCGACGCGTTCAACATTCCGATTGTTTCGCTCGTTGACGTTCCCGGCTTCCTGCCCGGCACCGGCCAGGAATATAACGGCGTTATTCTCCATGGCGCCAAGCTGCTCTATGCCTACGGCGAAGCAACAGTGCCCAAAGTGACCATTACGCTGCGCAAGAGCTATGGCGGCTCCCACATCGTAATGTCGTGCAAGCAGCTGCGCGGCGACATCAACTACGCCTGGCCCTCGGCCGAAATCGCAGTTATGGGCGGCGCCGGCGCCGTTGAGGTGCTCTATGCCAAGGAAGCCAAGGCCGCCGAAGACCCCAAAGCCGTTCTGGCCGAAAAGGAAGCGGAATACAACAAGCTTTTCTGCAACCCCTACAACGCCGCCAAATATGGCTACATCGACGACGTTATCGAGCCCTCCACCACCCGCTTCCGCATTATCCGCGCCCTGGAAACCCTCTCGACCAAACGCGTTCAGAACCCTGCCAAAAAGCACGGCAACATTCCCCTCTAAGCACCCCGATGAAAGCCAACGCAAAATCCATTATCATATGCGCCCTTTGCGCCCTGAGCGCCGCCCTGGCTCCGACCGCCGCGGCCCAGGGTCGCAAAAGCCTCCGCATCAACGAAGTGATGGTGGCCAACGACTCCAGCATCGTTGATGAATATGGCCGGCGCGCGGCCTGGATCGAGCTCATCAACCCGACCCATGCCCCGGTTGAAATCAGCTCGGTTTATCTGACCGACGACCCCGAGAACCCGACGAAGTACTACGTGCCCCGCGGCGACACCCGCACCCGCATAGCCAAAGGCCAGCAGCTGCTGTTTTTTGCCGACGGCCACGACAACGAAGGCCCCCTGCACCTGAACTTCGCGCTCACCCCGGGCAAGGACAACTTCATTGGCCTCTATGACGCCGACGGCATTACGCTGATTGACTCAGTAACGGTGCCCGCCTCGGTAGGCGCCGACTGCAGCTACGCTCGCACCCCCGACGGCGCGGCCGACTGGACGGTGCGCCCGCTTGACAAAACCACTCCCGGCTCGCTCAACGACGTTAAAGGCCCCAACATGAAAATCAAAATGTTTGAAACCATGGACCCCGACGGCTTTGCCATGGCGGTTATGGCCATGAGCATCGTTTTCGGCGCGCTGCTGGTTCTTTGCCTGTGCTTTATGCTCATCCGCAACATCAGCGCCCGCTCGGCCCGCGCCGCAGCCCAGGCCAAAGCCGACGCCGCCGCAGCCGAGGCTGCCGCCCAAACGGCCAACGCCGACGACTCGGCAGTTGCCGCCGCCATAGCCCTGGCCCTGCACTCCCACCTCAACGCCGGAGTCGGCAACGCCCGCATAACTGTCAACCCCAACCCCAACTCGGCCTGGAACGCCAAAATCATGCGCGAACTTCCCCGCCGCTAATCCAAACCTATTATATATACTAAACCAACCAAACCAAAATGGCCACCTATAATTATACAATCAACGGCAAGGAATATGCCGTGAACATCATTGCCATTGAAGGCAAACAGGCAACGGTCAACGTTAACGGCGTTGACTACACCGTTCAGCTGCCCTCGGCCGCACCGGCCGCAGTTGCCACCCCCGCCGCAGCCGCCCCTGCCGTTGCAGCCGCAGCTGCCGCCCCTGCCCCCGCCGCCGGCGGCTCAGGCGCCGTTGTTGCCCCGCTGCCCGGCACCGTGCTTTCAATCAACGTTAAAGTCGGCGACACTGTCAACGCCTCCGACACCATTCTCATTCTCGAAGCAATGAAAATGGAAAACGCCATTCCCGCACCCCGCGCCGGCAAGGTAGTTGCCATCAACGTTAAGCAGGGCGACTCGGTTCTCGAAGGCGACACCCTCGTGACCCTCGCATAAACCACCATTCTCCCCCACGCTTGATTGATAACTGAAATGAACCTCTCGGAATTTCTTATCGGCAACATCGAGCAGTTCTGGCACCTGACGGGCCTGTATAACTGCTCATGGGAGAACCTGCTGATGATTCTTATCGGCATCTTCTTCATCACCCTGGCCATCAAAAAGAACTTCGAACCCATGCTGCTGGTGCCGATCGGTTTCGGCATGCTCATCGGCAACATTCCCTTCGACACCCACGCAGGCCTCGAAATCGGCATCTACGAAGAGGGCTCGGTGCTCAACATTCTCTATAACGGCGTTAACGCCGGCTGGTATCCGCCGCTGATTTTCCTCGGCATCGGCGCCATGACCGACTTCACCGCCCTGATTGCCAACCCCAAGCTGATGCTCATCGGCGCGGCCGCCCAGTTCGGCATCTTCGGCGCCTACATCGTTGCCCTGCTGCTCGGCTTCGCTCCCGACCAGGCCGGCGCGATTGCGATTATCGGCGGCGCCGACGGCCCGACGGCCATCTTCCTGTCGTCGAAACTCGCCCCTAACCTGATGGGCGCCATTGCCGTCAGCGCCTACTCCTACATGGCCCTGGTGCCGGTTATCCAGCCGCCTATCATGCGCCTGCTCACCACCAAAAAGGAACGCCTCATCCGCATGAAGCCCGCCCGCAAGGTTTCGCAAAACGAAAAAATCATTTTCCCGATTGTTGGCCTGCTGCTGACCTGCTTCGTGGTTCCGACGGCGCTGCCGCTGCTTGGCATGCTCTTTTTCGGCAACCTGCTGCGCGAATGCGGTGTGACCGACCGCCTGGCCAAAACGGCATCGAACGCCCTGACCGACATAGTGACCATTCTGCTGGGCATGACCGTCGGCGCCTCGACCCAGGCCTCGCAGTTCCTCAACATTGAAACCATCGGCATCTTTGCCCTCGGCTTCATGGCCTTCATCATCGCTTCGACCTCGGGAGTGCTGTTCGTTAAGATTTTCAACCTCATCCTTCCGGCTGAAAAGAAAATCAACCCGCTCATCGGCAATGCCGGCGTGAGCGCCGTTCCGATGTCGGCCCGCATCTCCAACAACATCGGTCTGGAATATGACCCGAGCAACTACCTTCTGATGCACGCCATGGGCCCGAACGTTGCCGGCGTGATCGGCTCGGCAGTAGCCGCCGGCGTCCTGCTCGGCTTCCTTGCCTAACCTCCCCGACAAACAACCCTAACACCCTGATAAAAAACTTCTCGCAAAAAAAATTTTGCGGGAAGTTTTGTGGTCTCGGGGAAAATGCGTAACTTTGCGCACCGATTTTATCCAAACCAATCAACGGGAACACCGCCCCGGCGCGCTTTTGGCCGAGTAGCGTCTGAGCAAGGAGCCCACAGTAAACAACTGATAATTA
>CAZDVP010000056.1:0-10904 GCA_964508865.1 uncultured Bacteroides sp.
CGCTCAGGCCGAAGTTCTGGGCATTGTAGATAATCATGGTGTTGACGTTGGGCATGTCGATGCCCGACTCAACGATGGTTGTTGCCAGAAGCACGTCGTAGTCGCCGGCAGTGAAGTCGATTATTGACTTTTCGAGGCGCTCGGGAGGCATCTGGCCGTGGGCCACGATGGTGCGGGCATCGGGCACGAGGCGATGAACCATGTTTTCGAGGTCGTAGAGGCCCTCGATGCGGTTGTTGATGATGAACACCTGGCCGCCGCGGCTGAGTTCGAAGTTGATGGCTTCGGCCAGCAGGTCGTCGGTCATTGAAAGCACCTGGGTTGCAATGGGGCGGCGGTTTGGCGGCGGAGTGGTTATTGCGCTGAGGTCGCGCGCGCCCATGAGCGAGAACTGCAGGGTTCGGGGAATGGGAGTTGCGCTCATGGTCAGGGTGTCGACGTTGACCTTCAGCTCCTTGAGCTTCTCCTTGACCGCCACGCCGAATTTCTGTTCCTCGTCGATGATGAGCAGGCCCAGGTCGTGGAACTTGACCGATTTACCAATGAGTTTGTGGGTGCCGATAATGATGTCGAGCTTGCCGGCGGCGAGGCGGTCGAGAATGTCCTTTACCTGTTTGGGAGTTCGCGCGCGCGACAGGTAGTCGACGCTCACGGGGAAATCCTTGAAGCGGTCGCGGAAGGTGCGGTAGTGCTGATAGGCCAGCACGGTAGTCGGCACCAGCACTGCGGTTTGCTTTCCGGCGGTTGCCGCCTTGAAGGCCGCGCGCATGGCGATTTCGGTTTTGCCGAAGCCAACGTCGCCGCAGACCAGACGGTCCATTGGCCGGGGCGACTCCATGTCGGCTTTGACGGCCTGGGTGGCCGTTAGCTGGTCGGGTGTGTCCTCGTAGGTGAAGCTGGCTTCGAGTTCGTGTTGCAGATAATCGTCGGGCGGGAACTGGAACCCCTGCTCCTGGCGTCGGCGCGAATAGAGCGAAATCAGGTCGCGGGCAATGTCCTTGAGTTTCGATTTCGTGCGTTCCTTGAGCTTGTTCCAGGCTCCGGAGCCGAGTTTTGAAATTCGCGGTTCGGCGCCCTCCTTGCCTCGATATTTGCTGAGTTTATGGAGCGAATGGAGCGACACGAAAATAGTGTCGTTGTTCAGATATGTCAGCTTGATCATTTCCTGCATGCGGCCGTTGATTCCGGCGGTGCGCACCAGTCCGGCAAAGCGGCCAACGCCATGGTCGGAGTGAACTATGTAGTCGCCGGGCTCGATGCTCGACAGCTCCTTGAGCGACAGGGCGAGTTTGCCGGAGCGGGCTCGTTCGCTTTTGAGCGAATATTTGTGGAAACGGTCAAAAATCTGGTGGTCGGTGAGTATGCAGGCTCGGGTGAGGTGGTCGATATAGCCGGCATGGAGAGTGCCGATGACCGGGGTGAACGAGAAGCGGTCGCCGCGTTCGTCGAAAATCGCGCGCAGGCGTTCGTGTTGCTTGGCCGAGTCGGAGAGGATGTAGATTGAATAGCCGTCGGCCGCCAGGCGGGTCAGTTCCGAGCCGATGAGGTCGAAATTTTTATGGTAGACGCCCTGGGGCGAGCATTTGAAGTCGAGCGAGGCGGAGACGCCGGGCGCGGGGTGGTCGCCGTCGGTGTAGATGAGGGTGCGCATGCCGGCAAAGACCGCGGCAAATGCCTCGGGGTCAACGACGTTGCGCATGGCATGGGGGTCGCCTTCGTCGGCCTCGGTTGCCGACAGCGAGAACTTTTCGGCCGCCACGGCGGCGACGCGGGCCGGGAGGAACGAGGCGTCGTCGCGCACGGCAATGACCGTTGCGGGGTCGAGATAGTCGAGCAGCGAGCCGGTGTCAGCTCCGGAGCCAACGTTGGCCGACACGTCGATAGCGTCCATTTTCTGCTCGCTCAGCTGCGTTTCGACGCTGAAGCGGCGAATCGACTCAACGTCGTTGCCGAAAAGGTCGATGCGAAAGGGGAGCTCGCCCGAGTAGCCGTAGATGTCGAGAATCGAGCCGCGCACTGCGAAATGGCCCGGCTCATAGACGTAGTCCTCCTGAGTGAAACCGTTGGCCCGCAGCCATTTTTCGGTTTCGGTCAGGTTGAGTTTCGAGCCGACGGCGATGTGGAGCGTATGGACGGTGACGGCATTTGGTGAGGCCACTTTTTCGGCCAGCGCCTCGGGGTAGGTTACCAGAAATCGCAGGGGCGAGGCCGGGGCATAGAGCGCGGCGGTTGCTTCGTTGCGCAGAATCTGCTGCGGCGGGTCGGGCTGACCGTATTTTATGTGGCGTTTGTAGCCGCTGGGCAGAATGGCCACGGCCTGCTCGCCGCATAGGCGGCAGAGGTCGTGGTAGAGATAGCCGGCGTCGTCGAGCGAGTCGGCCACTACCACCATGGGGCGCTTGCGGCCGGTTTCGGCCAGCATCACGGCCGTTGCCGAGCCGGCCAGGCCGTAGACGCTGACGCGCCGCGAGTCGCTCAGGGCCGCGCGGAGCGCTTTCCGGCGCGCTGTGTCAACCGGAATGTCAATCATTTTTTCTGGGCCTCCGGTTTGAGCAGTTTCTTGTAGGCTTCGGGGTCTGAAAGGAGTTCAACGGCTCGCTGCAGGGGCTCGTTGTAGGGGAGCTCGGCGGCCAGGGCGGCGCGGCGGAAGCCATAGCGGGGAACTATGGCGTCGGTCAGCAAATAGCTGAGCTCGCGGCGGTTGAGGTCGAGGTCTTCGGCCAGGTCGCGCTGCAGCAGGTGTTCCAGACCGGCCAGCGAGGTTTTGACGGTGTCGGTCAGGTAGCCTTCGCTTTCGAGGCTTTCGCGCAAAGTTTTGAGGAACGCCTCATATGATTTGTCGAACTTGAATTCGTTGGGGTCGAGGAATGCCTTGAACTCGTTGAAAATGGTGTCGGTAACAACGAATTCCTCGGGGTTGCCGATTGAGGGATTGGAGGCGGCGAAACGGTTGGCGAAGTCGATGTCCCAGCCCTCGGACTGCACGGTGTAGAGCAGGCGGTTGCTCTTGATGGGGTCGACTTTGACGTCGGGGGTTATGCCGCCGCCGTCGCGCACCTCGCGGCCATGAATGGTGCGGTAAACGGTTGTCAGCGAGTCGGGAGTGCGGGCCACCGAGCCGTCGGGGTTGCGGCGCGAATAGTCAATGGCCTGGATGAGTCGGCCCGAGGGGATATAGTATTTCGCAACGGTGAGTTTCACGGCGCCATTGTAGGGCAACGGGCGGGATGATTGCACCAGGCCTTTGCCGAACGAGCGCTGGCCAACGATAACGGCGCGGTCAAGGTCCTGGAGCGAGCCTGCCACGATTTCGGCCGAGCTGGCCGAGCCGCCGTTGATGAGCACTGCGATCGGGAGGTTTGGAGCCACGGGGCGGTGGGTGGTTTTGTAGATTCGCTCGCTGCGCGGGTCGCGGCCGCGGGTGCGCACCACTTCGGTGCCCTTGTCGACAAAGAGACCAACGATTTCAACGGCGCTTTCGAGCAAGCCGCCGGGGTTGCCCTGGAGGTCGAGCACCAGCGAGGTTATGCCGCGGCGGAGCAGCGAGTCGAGCGCCTCGCCAACGGCCTGCGGGGCCTTTTCGGTGAAGGCGGTCAGAACAATGTAGCCCACCTTGCCGTCGGGGCCGAGAGTGCCGAAATAGGGCACTTCGGGGTTGTGGATTTTGTCGCGCTCAATGGTCAGCACCTTAATCGAGTCGGCGCAGTAGGGGCGCTCAACGGTTACGGTCAGAGTGGTGCCGGCGGTTCCGCGCAGCAGCTCGCTGACGCGGGCAACGGTGAAGTCCTTTGTAATCTTGACCGAGTCGATTTGCAGAATCACGTCGCCGGCGCGGGCTCCTGCGCGCCACGACGGGGTGTTTTCATAAGGTTCCGAAAAGCGCACGCGGCCGTCGCGCCCCTTGTTGATTACCGAGCCGACGCCGCCATATTCGCCGGTTGAGAGCTGGGCCAGGTCGTCGGTGTCGTCGCTGGAATAATACTCGGTGTAGGGGTCGATTTCGTCGAGCATGTAGGTAATGGCCGTGTTGATGGCTTTTTTAGCATCGAGGGTGTCGACGTAGTTGAGCTGCACCTCGCGGAACACGGAGGAGAAAATGTCGATTCCGCGCGAGATTTCGGCTTTAGAGCTGCGGGTTTCGGCTGCGGCGGTCAGTGCCAGGCAGGCAATCAGGGGAATTATCAGTTTTTTCATTTCACTTGGATTGGGGAAGAAGGGGCCGACTCGCCGTTGGCGCGGTCGAGGGCGGTTACGACATACCAGCCGGGGCAGGTTGTCAGGAAGGCCGGTTTATATGTAACGGCCACGATGGCCTCCGGGTTCTCGATGTTGATTTGGTCGGGCGAGTCGAAGCGGTAAACCACCCATTTGGCAGTGTTTTTGGCGGCACGCCATTTGATTCGGCCGCCGGAGTTGCGCAGGCGCTCGGGAGCGGGGGCGGGCTCAACGTTTTTCCAGGGATAGGGGGGCACGAGCGCCGGGCGGCGGTAGGCACCGGCTTTCAGAGCGGGGGCAAGAGCGGGGAGTGCGGCGGCATACCACCAGCAGTTGCCCTCGACAGCGCCGGCCATTTCCAGTTTTTGGTCGAGCTCGTTGAATTTGGCAATGTTTTCGGCGTCCTGGCCTATGTAGACGTGGCGTCCGCGGCCATTTCGGGCCCACCAGGGCGCGAGCTCGCTATAGGGTGCAACTTTATGGTCCATTTGCCAGTAGAGCTGGGGAATCTGGTAGTCAATCCAGCCTTTTTCGGCCCACATGGGCACGTCGGCATAGAGGTCGTCGAAGTTCGACAGACCGTTGGTGCGGCTTCCGCGGGGGTCATTTTTTGCGTTGCGCCAGATTCCGAAGGGGCTGATACCGAAGCGGATGCCGGGGCGAACGGAGTCGAGAGTGGTGCTGACCTGGCTGATGAGCAGGTCAACGTTGCGCCGGCGCCAGTCCTTGCGCGAGAGTTTGGTTTTGGCCGCGGCGTGGGCTTTGGCGTCGGGGAACTCCTTTCCGCGCACGGGGTAGGGATAGAAATAGTCGTCGAAGTGGATGCCGTCGACCGCATAGCGGGTTGCGATGTCGGCCACTATTTGGCAAATCAGGTCGCGGTTGCGCTGCTGCGAAGGGTCGAAGTAGTAGCCTTTGTCGTAGCGCACAAAGCGTTTCGGCTCGGTCAGCAGCAAGTCGCCGGCGGGGAGCGAGGTCGACTCCTCGACCGTTGGGGCGCGATAGGGGTTGAGCCAGGCGTGGAGCTCCATTCCGCGGGCGTGGGCTTCGCGCACCATGAATTCCAGCGGGTCCCAGTAGGGGTCGGGGGCTTTGCCGACGACGCCGGTCAAAAAGCGGCTCCAGGGTTCGATTTCGCTGCGGTAGAGCGCATCGGCGCGGGGCCGCACCTGAAAGAACACGGCGTTGATTCCGGCGTCGTAGAGGCTGTCGAGCAGCTGGAGCAAGTAGGCCTGGTTCTCCTCGGTCGAGCGTTTGTCGTAGCCCTGGTAGATGGTTTGAATCCAGGCGCCGCGAAATTCATGTTTATCAGACGCCGAAGCGGCGGCTGCGAGAGCAACCGCCAACGTCAGAGCCAGTTTGCGCAAAAAGCTCATTCGGAGTCAGGTCAGAAAATCGATTTGTATTGTTCGAGGAGCTTTGCGAAACGCGGGTCGTCGCGCAGGGGCGACACGTTGATTCGGCCGTCGTTGCGGTATTTCCAGTCGTAGAGGTTGGCATAGCC
This sequence comes from uncultured Bacteroides sp., assembly GCA_964508865.1. Classification (GTDB taxonomy): domain Bacteria; phylum Bacteroidota; class Bacteroidia; order Bacteroidales; family Muribaculaceae; genus UBA3263. Next base: position 5,720 of record CAZDVP010000056.1, read on the forward strand.
GGCTTTCAGCGCGGTTTCCATGCACTCGAAGGCGCGGTCGGGACGGCCGGCCCAGGCGTAGAAACAGGCACCGAAGTAGTGGTTTTTGCCGTCGTAGTCAGGCTCGGCCAAAATGGCGTCCATCCAGCTGACGGCTTTGGCCGTCTGGCCGGCAAAGAGCTGGGCGAAACCCAAGTAGGAGCCAACGAGTTCGTTGTGGGGCACGTCGAGGTCAATCACCTGCTCGTAGAACCCTTTGGCAGCTTTTGGCTGGCGGGTGAAGTCGTTGGCAATCCATGCGCGCAGCATGTAGGGGAGGGGCTCAAAGGGCTCCGTCATAATCAGTTCGCCGAGCTGGGCCGACGCTTTTTCGTAGTCCTTTTTGTCAACGAGAATCAGGGCGCGTTCGGTCTGGGCGTCGGTGTTGTTCTCGTTGTAGTCCAGCGCGCGGTTAACAGAAGCCAGAGCCTTGTCGGTCTGGCCCATTGCACGCTGAATCATTGCGCGCACTGTTGAGTAGCGGCTCAGGTCGTCGGCCTGCATGTCGGCAGTGGCCAGGGCCTGCTCGGCGTTGTCGAGCGCCTTTTCGAACTGACCCAGGGCGAAATAACATTCGGCCAGCGAGCAGTAGAGGCCCGAATAGTCGTAGAGGTTATTGTCGATGATGTATTTGAAGTCGTCGATGGCGTTGTTGTAGTGGAAATGGGCGGCGGCAATCGAGGCGCGCAGATAATAGAACAGCGGGTTGCGCGGGGCGCTGCGAATGGCGCTTGTCAGGCCGGAGATAACCGACGAGTAGTTGCTGTCGGCCAGGCTGACGAGGGCGGGAATCACGTAGGGGTCGTTGGAGTCGGTTGCGCGGGCGGCCAGCAGGTCGTTGACGGCGCCGTTGAAGTCGGCAATCAGCTTTTTGACCTCGGCTCGCTGAACGTAGACCGTGCTGCTGTTGGGGGTCAGGGCAACGGCCTGATCGGCATATTCCATCGCCATGCCGATGTTGTTCTGGCGGGCGGCGACTTTTGCCAGGCCAAAGAGCGCTTCCTGGGAGCGAGGCTGAATGCGGAGCTCCTTGTTATAGTCGGCCTTGGCCTCGTCGTAGCGGCCGAGCTCATAGGCGGTGCGGGCGCGCAGGTCGAGCAGGGCGGTCGAGGTGGGTTCATATTCCAGGGCCTTTGTCAGCTCGGGCAGGGCCATTGCGTAGCGCTTGAGGTAGAAATAGCATTCGCCGCGCAGCGAGTAGATTGCAAAGAGGCCTTCGGTGTCGGTCGAGGGGCAGTATTTCACGGCGCGGTCCAGGTCGTCGAGCGCCTTGAGGTAGTTGGCGGTTTCGTAGTAGGAATGGGCGCGGCGGAACAGGGTTTCATAGTCCTTATAGTTCTCGCGGAGCATCTGCTCATAGACCTTCATGATTTCGGCGTTGCCGTCGGGAATCTGGGCGTAGCCGGCGGGAGCAGCGGCAGCCAAAAGGGCAAAAATCAGGGTTTTCAGTTTCATAATGGGAGTGAGGTTAAAGAGAGTTAACTGCCTGGCGCAAAACGCTCAGGCGTTCCAAAAGGTCGGGGAGCAATTCCAGCCGCAACATGTTGGCGCCGTCGCTCTTGGCGGTTTCGGGGGTCGGGTGGGTTTCCAGGAAAAGGCCGTCGGCGCCGGCGGCTATGCCGCAGCGGGCAATGGTTTCAATCAAGTCGGGGCGGCCGCCGGTCACTCCGGCGCTCTGGTTGGGCTGCTGGAGCGAGTGGGTGCAGTCGAGCACCACCGGGGCGAAGCCGCGCATGGTCGGTATGCCGCGATAGTCGACCAGCAGGTCCTGATAGCCGAACGAGGTTCCACGTTCGGTCAGGAGCACGTTGGGGTTGCCGGCTTCGCGCACCTTTTCAACCGCGAACTTCATGGCTTCGGGCGAGAGGAACTGGCCTTTTTTGATGTTGACGACCTTGCCGGTTTCGGCGGCGGCCACGAGCAGGTCGGTCTGGCGGCAGAGAAATGCGGGAATCTGCAGAATGTCGACAAACTCGGCGGCCATGGCTGCCTCGGCGGCGGTGTGGATGTCGGTAACGACAGGCACGTTATATTCCCGGCTAACTGAATGGAGGATTTTCAGCGCTTCGAGGTCGCCGATGCCGGTGAATGAGTCCAGGCGCGAGCGGTTGGCCTTGCGGTAGCTGCCTTTGAACACGTAGGGGATGCCCAGTTCGCGGCAAACCGGAGCGATGGCGCCGGCAATGTCGAAAGCCATTTGCTCGCCTTCGATAACGCAGGGGCCGGCAAGGAGGAAAAAGTTGTTGGAGGGAGAGTTGAAAAGATAGTCGATGATTGCAGACATTAGTTCAATTGGTTGATAACGTGAACGGTTGAGGCCGCAAAGAGGGCGGCGGTTTCGGTTCGTAGGCGGTTATCGCCGAGGGTTACGGGGATGAAGCCGCATTCGAGCGCCAGCTTCACCTCGACGGGGGAGAAGTCGCCTTCGGGACCGATGAGAATCGTGGTGTCGACACCGGGACGGATTTCGCGGGCCAGGACGCGGCGGTCAATTGCCGGGTCGCAGTAGCAGATATAGCGGGCGGCGGAGGTGCATTGGCTGATAATGGTTTTCAGCGGGGTCAGCGGCCTGATTTCGGGGAGGACCGCCTTGAGCGACTGCTTCATGGCCGAGACGGCGATTTTTTCGAGGCGTTCGGTTTTGAGTTCGCGTCGCTCCGAGCGGTCGCACAGCGCGGGAATGAATTCGTTGATGCCCACTTCGGTTAGCTTTTCAACGAGCCACTCCATGCGGTCGAGGTGTTTGGTCGGGGCCACGGCAACGCTCAGGCGGTAGGTCCAGGGCAGGGGGCGCTCGGTGCAGCTATTGACGCGCAGAATCGCGTGCTTATGGTGGGCGCTCATCAGAGTGCAGCTATAGGCGTGGCCTTTGCCGTCGATAACCTCGACGGGGTCGCCCGGCTGCATGCGCAGCACCTTGACGCAATGGAGCGATTCCCCTTCGGGGAGCACCGGGTCAGTAGCTATCAGGGGCGCGTAGAACTGAATCATTCCTCAACCATGCCGGCGGGGTCAACGTTGGCTTCCGAAGCGTTGCCGCCTTTAGAGTTGTCTTTGAAAATCAGGGCGAAGAGAACTGCAACCACGGCTGCATAGGCCGCAAAAATATACCAGCAGGTGCGCCAGCCTTCGAGGTTGGCCTCGGCCGATTCGCCGGGAACTACGTAGTGGTTCACAATCGACATTGCGGCGAGGGTGCCTATGGTCGCGCCCAGGCCGTTGGTCATGATCATGAACAGGCCCTGGGCCGAGCTGCGGATTTCGGGGTTGGTTTCTTTGTCGACGTAGAGGCCGCCGGAAACGTTGAAGAAGTCGAAGGCCACGCCATAGACTATGCAGCTGAGCACGAACATCCACAGTCCGCCGTTGAGCTCGGGGTTGCCGGCACCGAACAGTCCGAAGCGGAGCACCCATGCAACCATTGACATGAGCATTACGCCCTTGATTCCGAAACGCTTGAGGCAGAAGGGGATGAGCAGGATGCAGAGGGTTTCCGACACCTGCGACAGCGAAATCAGCGCGTTGGCATTCTTGGCGGCCCAGGCCTCGCTGAAGGCCGGAACGTTGACGAACGAGGTGATGTAGGGGTTGGCGTAGCCGTTGGTGATTTGCAGCGAAACGCCTAAGAACATGCTGAAAATAAAGAAAATGGCCATTTTTTTCTGCTTGAACAGCGCAAAGGCGCGCAGGCCGAGCTGGTCAACGAGCGAGGCCGACTTGGCGGCTTTGCTGGTGGGGCACTTGGGCATGGTCAGCGCGTAGGAGGCCATTAGCAGGCTCAGGACAGCCGAGGTAAACAGCTGGTAGTAGCTGGTTTGGAAGCGGGCTTCCTTGGGGCCGGCAAAGTTAACGAAGAGCATTGCGCAGATGAAGCCGACCGTTCCCCAGATTCGGATGGGCGGGAAGGCCTTGACGGTGTCTTCGCCGGCGCGGGTCAGGGCATTGAACGCCACTGAGTTGTTCAGACCGATGGTCGGCATGAAAAAGGCCACCGAAATGGAGTAGAGGGTAAAGAGCGGGGCGAACTCTATGGTTTCGGCGCCCATGCAGTATAATCCGGCGGCGCCCATGAACAGGCCGCCTATCAGCTGGCAGAAGCTAAGCATTTTCTGGGCCTGCACGAAGCGGTCGGCAATGATGCCGATAATCGAGGGCATGAAAATCGAAACGATGCCCTGAACGGCATAGAACCATCCGATTTTAGAAGCCAGACCATTGCCGGCCAGGAAGTTGCCCAGCGAGGTCAGATAGGCGCCCCAAATTGCGAACTCCAGGAAGTTGAGCAGCGAGAGGCGGAATTTCAGCGGGAATTTAATCATTGTGTTTCTTTTGGTTTATCAGTTCGGTCAGGCGCGAGGCCTCTTCGTAGTTTTCGTTGGCAACGGCTTGGTCGCGCAGGCGTTCGAGTTCCTCGAGGGTCGGCTCGGCGGCCTGAGCGGGAGCCTGGTCGGCGGAGTCGGGTTCCTCCTGCATAACGAAGCCGCATTCGTGGAGCAGCTCGGGGGTGGTGTAGATCGGCGCGCCGGTGCGCATGGCAATGGCAATGGCGTCGGATGTGCGCGAGTCGAAGCTCACTCGGCGTTCGCCGTCGGTAAAGGTGATTTCGGAGTGGAAAACGCCATCTTCAAACTTATGGATAAACACCTCGACCATTGCGATGCCGAAGGCATGGGAGAAGGAAGCAAACAGGTCGTGGACCCGGGGCCGGGGCAGGGTTATATGTTCCATGCGCGCGGCTATGGAGCGGGCGTCGGCCTCGGCAATGACTATGGGAATGCGTACCGGGCCATTGACTTCGGCCAGAATCAGCGCGTAGACTCCGGGGGTGATTTCGCCGGTGCTCAGGCCGAGAACTTTCAGTCGGATTCGTTGGTTTTCCATAGGCCTCAAAGAGTTATGACTGCCGAGCCGTAGCAGATCTGGTGGTTGCGGTCGTAGATAACGGCAAACTGGCCGGGGGCGATTCCCTGCACCTTCTGCTCGCTGAGAATGCGATAGCGGCCGTCGGGCTCGCTGACCAGGGTAGCGGGAATGAATTCCGGCATGTGGCGGTTCTTGAAGGTTATTTCGGTCAGCTGCGGGTCGCGGGTAATCCAGTGCATTTCGTCGAGGAGGATTTCGCGGCCATATTGCTTTTCGGTGTCGTAGCCGCGGCTGACGTAGATAA
>CAZDVP010000057.1:0-10859 GCA_964508865.1 uncultured Bacteroides sp.
GGGAGGGTTGGGAGGGGCTCCCATCCGAGGGCGAGACGCCCTCGCTCTCAATCGGATTTGGTGGTTTGGGGGATTTTGCGTAACTTTGTTGGCGGAAATCCAAGGGAACGGGGTGAGAATCCCCGACAGTACCCGCTGCTGTAAGTTCCACTAAAGCGCTCAGCTCTATGCCACTGGCCTCGCGGCCGGGAAGGCGCCGGGCGACGGAATGAGTCAGAAGACCTGCTTTTCCGCTGTTTGTTTCGCCGTAGCCCCGGGACCATGGGCACGTGGATTTATTTCAGTTTCTTGAATATCCATTCCGATTCCCGACTGCGCCGAGTCAACGGCACGACCGGGAATTTTATTGTCAAACCCTAAAATATTCAACGAATCATGTTCAAGAAACTTCTTCCTGTTCTCGCTCTTGTCCTGGCGGCCTGCTCGTCGGACGATCCGACTCCGGAACCCTCCGTAGGCACCATTTCAGGCTTCGAAAAGGGCGTTTATGTTCTCAACGAGGGAAATATGGGCGCCAACAAGGCGTCGCTCGACTTCCTCGACACCAAAAACGATCAGTTCTATGCCGACGTTTTCACGCGCAATAACCCGGAGGCAATCCTGTCGCTGGGCGACGCAGGCAATGACCTTAAGATTCACCAGCAGTGTCTTTACGCCGTTATCAACGGTTCGAACAAGGTCGAGGTGATGACAGCCGCCGCAGCCCGCAGCCTGGGCCAGGTCAACGTTGACTCGCCCCGCTCCATAGCTTTCGACTCGAAGGGCAACGCCTATGTCAGCTCCTTTGTTGGTCCGGCATCGGAGCAGCCGCGCGGTTCGGTTGTTCGCTTCGACGTTTCCACGCTGAAAATCACCGGCACCGTAACCGTTGGCGTCGGCCCGGAGGAAATGGCCGTTGTTGGCGACTCGCTCTATGTTGCCAACTCATATAACTACGACTCAGGCATCTACGACAACACTATTTCCATTATCGACCTCAACACGTTTGAAGTTGTAGGCGCCATTGAGGTTGCTCCGAACATGCACCACCTGCGCCTCGACTCCAAAGGCAACATGTGGGTCAACTCGCGCGGCAACTATGCCGACATTCTCCCCGCGCTCTATCGGCTGACGCGCCAGGGCAAGGGCTGGACGGTTGAAAAGACCCAGGCCGAGTGCTCGAACTTTGCCATTGCCGGCACAACCATTTATATGTATTCGCAGACCTGGGATGCCGACTGGAACGCCTCCTATACCTACTCGACGCTCAACACCGAAACCCTGGCCGTCGGCCCCAGCTTCATCAAGGACGCCAACGAAATCAAAACGCCCTATGCCATAGCGGTTTCACCCGCCGGCGACATCTACATCACCGACGCCAAAAACTACACCAGCTCAGGCTCCCTGCGCCGCTATAACAAAGACGGCACCTTCAAGCAGGTCTATACCACCGGCGACCTTCCCGGCCACCTCGCCTTCTGGAACTAATTCAGGGGCGGAGGAGGGCGAAGAAGCGGCGGAGGAGCGAGCGGGCCTGGTCGGCGAGCACTCCGCCGAGCAGTCGGGTCGACGGGTGGAGCACCGGACGGTCGACAACGGTCAGCACGCGGAAGCCGCGGCGGGGGTCGTCGGCGCCGTAGACAACGCGTGCCAGCTGGCTCCAGCCAATTGCGCCGGCACACATCAGACACGGCTCCATGGTTACGTAGAGCGTGCAGTCGCGCAGGTATTTGCCGCCTAAGGTGGCTGCCGCGGCAGTTATGGCGAGCATCTCGGCGTGGGCGGTAACGTCGCGCAGCCGTTCGGTCATGTTATGCCCGCGACCAATGATTTTGCCGTTGCAAACAACAACTGCGCCGACCGGAATCTCCCCCTCATCGAGCGCAAGGTTTGCTTCGGCCAGGGCGGCATCCATGAAGCGGAGGTCGTCGGCCGTAGGGGCTTCAGGGCTGGAGGTAGTGGAGGCGGTCATAGGTCAATTGTCAGGCCCTCGTTGGCCAGGATTATGCGGCCGGGAAACACTTCGGCAGCCTGTTCGGCCAGCGGTTCCTCGGAATCGTAGCGCCGCGAAAAATGGCCGAGAATAAGGGCGTCGGCCCCGGCTCGGCGGGCAATATCGGCGGCCTGGCGGGCGGTTGAGTGGCCATAGCGGGTAGCGTAGGGCTCGCCGTCGTCGCCATAGGTCGAGTCGTGGTAAATGGTGTTGACGCCGCGAACCGCGGCAACAACGCGGGGGTCGGCCATGGTGTCGGTGCAGTAGGCGTAGCTGCGAGCCGGCGAGGGGTCCTTGGTCAGCAGCCGGTTGGCGATAACCGTGCCGTCGGGCTTGACGAAATCTTCGCCTTGGCGCAGGTTGGGAATGAAATAGTGCGGAACGCCGTGGAACTGCACCGCGGGGCCGTCGATATGGCGACCGTGGGGCTTTTCGCGGAAAATGAACCCGACGCAGTTAATGCGGTGATAGAGCGGAAAGGAGCTGACCGTCAGCTGCGAATCCTCGTAGAGCAGCTGGTGCGACGCCTTGGGGTCTATGATGTTATAATGGATTTCGAAGGGGGCATTTCCCAGCGTCACGGCCAAGATGTTGCGCAGCAGGTCGGCGCCTTCGGCAACACAATGAATCGTAACCGCCGAGCCTTTTTCGTTGAGAGCCATGGTTGAAAGCAGGCCCGGCAGACCCAGAAAATGGTCGCCGTGGATGTGGGAAATGAAAACATTGTTGAGTTTGCCGGGACGGAGCCGCCGGCGCATCATTTCGAGCTGCGCGCCCTCGCCGCAATCAACCATAAAGAGCTTGCCGCCATGGTCAATGACCTGGCTGGAAGGTAAATGGCGGAGCGAGGGGCTTGCGCTTCCGCAGCCCAAAATGGTCAGCTTCATGCGTTTTGAACGTGAACGTCGAGTTGCGGGAAGGGGAATTCCAGACCCTTCTGCGGCAGGGTCTTGTAGATTTGTTCGTTAATGCTGAAGAACACGGGCCAATAGTCGGCGGCCTTGACCCAGGCGCGCACCGTGAAGTTAATGGAGCTGTCGGCCAGCGCGCCGAGATAGACCTCGGGGGCCTTTGCAATGCGGTCGTCGGCGTCGAGCACGTCTAAAATCGCCTGCTTGGCTTTGTCGAAGTCAGAGCCGTAGGCCAGGCTCACAGTCCAGTCAACGCGGCGCAGTTCCTGGCGCGAATAGTTATTGACCGAACCGTTGCTCAGCGGGCCGTTGGGAATGATAATCGTTTTGTTGTCGGGGGTGGTTATCAGGGTGGAGAACATCTGAATAGCCTTGACAGTACCGGCAAAACCCTGGGCTTCAATGTAGTCGCCAACGTTATAGGGTCGCAGGGTCAGAATCAGAACGCCACCTGCAAAGTTCTGCAAGGTGCCGCTCATTGCCATGCCGACGGCAACGCCGGCCGAGGCAAACAGCGCAACGAACGAGCTGGTTTCCAGACCGAGAATGCCAACAACTATGATTATCAACACGAAGTAGAGCACAATCTCCGAGGCCGACTGCACGAAGGTTGCAATCGAGGGGTCGACGTTGCGCTTTTTGAGAATGCGCTGCACAAAAGCGTTCAGTTTACGCACCAAAAAGCGGCCAATGTAGAACACAACGATGGCAACTACCAGGTGGATAACGAAATTAACGGCCTTGTCGGCCACTACGCTCAGAAAGTCGTTCAGGGCCATGCCCTCTTCGAGTTTAAGATCTTGGTTCATTTCAGGTTGAGATATTTAGCCCATTCGAGGGTGTTGTAGCCTTTAAAGGAGTAGTCGAGTCCGATGCGGAAATCGGGCACGAAAACGGTGAGCCCGCAGCAGTGGGTCAGCGACAGGCGGTCCCAGATGCGGTTGGTGTGCTGCTCATGGAGAATCACGCCCTGCGGAATTTCGGCGCCTAAGGCCTCCAAGTATTGCCCCAGGTCGCCAAACATTTGATTATAAGGGCTGTTGACCGAAAAGCGCTGGGGCAGGAAAGTGTAGGGCAGCGGCTGGTCAACAACCGGACGGACGGCCTCGATCAGGCGGTCCATGGCGGTCAGGTCGACCAGCGACAGCGTTGACGGACACTTCTCCATCGGGTCGGCGCGGTAGCTATCAACCGTGATGTCGATGGCGTTGCGCAGACCCTGCTCCATGTCGGGGTTAAACAGCTCCGGAACGGTCAGGTGGTAGGGCATGCCGCCGGCGGGCACCTCGCAGGGCGAGGCAACGAAATAGCGGGCGGCATTGCGCAGTTCGTAGGCCACCTCGGCTGAGCCCATGTAGCAGCAATCAAAAAACAGATAGTCGATTTTGCGGTCGTTGCCCAGAGCCGAGGCCAGCGACGTTATGGTCATGGAAGTTCCGTTTTCGGAACCGAAACCGCGCGAAATAACGTTTTTCTGGCGCCAGCCCGAGGCGTGGCTCCAGAAAATCATGGCGAATTCGGCCGACGGCGCTTCGCTGTGGGCGTCGGCAATGACCTGCCTCATGTGGTCAGGGTCGATGGCCATTACCGAGTCGGGATAGTCGAGCAGCACCGAGTCGCCGCCCTTGAAGATTTCACACAGAACCGGGTGATCCTCGCCGCGGCGCGAGCGGTAGACCAGCAGGCGGTTGCCCTCGGGGATGTCGGCGCGACGCATCTCGTCGAGGTCGTTGAGGGCCTCGTTCAGAAGATTATTGCGCGCCTCCATGTAGACCAGAATGGTGCGCTGACACGAATCGGCCGGCTGCTTGCCGGGCAGTTCGGGCTCAACAATATGGGAGTGCTGACACGCGGCCAGCACCATCAAACAAAATATCAGGGAGAGTAATTTTTTCAGCATATCCCTGCAAAGTTACGAAAATTTCCCCAATTTTCAAAACCCCGGCCGGCAGCTTCGCAGAAGTTTCAGTGATTAAATCGGGGCAAAGTTGGGAATGTTCGGTAAAAATTTGTAACTTTGCACTTTAAAATTTCATCATTATGCGAAAACTCTTTATTGCCCTTGCCTTTGCCGGCGCAATGACCTGCGCCGCACAAACAGTTGAAGATATAGATTCCACCGCAACGCTCACTGCTGCCGATTCGCTGCTGCAGGTGGTCGACGAAATGCTGCTGACCCAGCGACCGGCCGACGAGCTCCCCGCAGTAGTTTTCCTGCCGGCGGTTTATACCGGCTATGACCGTCAGCTCCCCACAACCGACTCGCTCTTTCTTCAGAAGCCCGACACTCAGACCCAGGCCTGGCTGGCCCGCGCCCTGCGCTCGCGCCTCTATGCCAACCGCCTGCTGCAGACCCACGCCATCAACAACACCGCCCAGGTGCCCTATAACTTCCAGACCATGGCTGCACCTCCGAAAAAATATATAGCCACGGCCGACCCCACTACTGCCGCCACCATTTTCGAGGAAATCGGCGCCACGCCCGGCAAAGTGGAAATCGACAAGCCCGAAGGCCTGGTCAGCTCCGAAGTCAAGAAGCAACACTGGCTCAACAAGTTCTCGTCGCTGCTGCAGTTCTCGCAGGCGTTTGTCAGCCCCAACTGGTATCAGGGCGGCAACAACTCGTTGAACCTGCTGGCTGATTTTCAATACACATCGAAGCTCAACACCACCTTCCATCCCAAGCTGATGTTTGAGAACTCATTCCAGTGGCGCACGGCCCTGACCCGCACCCCCGACGACGAATATCGCGACTTCTCGCTGACCGAAAACCGCTTCCAGATTAACTCCAAGTTCGGTTACAAAGCGTTCTACACCTGGTACTATTCAATGCAGGCAATGTTCAAGACTCCGGTGTTCATCGGCTATAAGTCGGGCTCGATGACCCGCACGGCCTCGCTGATGTCGCCCGGCGAATTCAACCTCGGTGTCGGTTTGACCTATAACTACAAAACCAAAAACGAGAACTTCACGCTGTCGCTGTCGCTCTCGCCCGTTTCCTACAACCTGAAAACCTGCATCGACAAGCAGATTGACGAAACCACCTTCGGCATTGAACGCGGCCACAAGACCTACAACGCCATCGGTTCGAGCATCGAGGCCAACTGGACCTGGAAAATCTGCTATAACGTGAACTGGAAATCGCGCGTGTTCTTCTTCACCAACTATGAGAAGTACCAGTATGACTGGCAGAACCAGTTTGCCTTCCAGATGAGCCGCTGGTTCTCGGCAAACCTCAACGTTGACGCGCGCTATGACTCAACGATGCACCACACCACTTCGTGGTACAAAACCCAGCTCTACGAACTCTTCTCGCTCGGTTTCTCCTACACCTTCAACCACTAAAGCGACCACTAACGCAGCGGCAGCGCCGACAGCAGCCGGCAGTAGGTCAGCTTAACCGACATGTACTCCAAACGGGCTGAAAGATAAAAATTCAGCTCGTTGAAGTATTCTATATAGCTCATTGCACCGCCGTTGAGCGCACGCTGCAGCAGCGAGGGGTAGTCCTTGCCAAAAGCGCGGTCGTAGTCAGCCAGCAGGCGGGCGGCACTGGCGGCAGCTTCATAGTCCGACGTGATTTCGGCGCGACGCGTTGCGCGGGCGCCTTCGGCCTGCATGCGCATGGCGGCAGCCTCCAGGCGGGCGGCCTCGGCGCGCTTTGAGGCGCCATATTCAGGCAAACGCAGGCCAACGGAAAAGCCATTGTAGAACACCGGGCCCTCCTTTTCCATAACATAGCCCAGGCTGAAGCCGGGGGCAAGCCCCAGGCGCTCGGCGCGCGCGTCGAGGTCGCGCGCATCGGCGCCGGCAGCGAGCGCTTCGCTCTCCAAATCGGCCGCCGCCAGATAGTCGGCCAGCGGGCGCAACTCCTCAACTCCATAGTCGCTGAGGTCGGCAATTCCGGCAGGTAGCTCGCCGCCGTTGAGCGCGGCAATCGCAGCCAAAGTTGCCGTGCGCAGGTCGGTGGCATCGGTGAGCTGCTGCTTCATGGCAACCTCCTCAAGGCGGAGTTTGCGGTGGTCGAGCTCGGTGCTCTCGCCCTTTTCGAGCATCAGGTGCATGGCGCTATGGAGCGAGTCGAGGTTGGCCACGATCATGTCGAGCATGGCAACTCGCTGATTCGCGCAAACCAGCTCGCAGAGCAGCGAGCGAGCCTTCAATTCCAAATCTCGCGCATCGGCCGCGGCGCGAGCATCGAGCGCCCGGCGCGTAGCCGAAGTTGCGCGACGGCGAGCACCGTAAACCCCGGGCCAGTCAAAAGCCTGGGTCACTTCAAACTCCAGTTTCGTAACTTCGCCGGCAACCGATGGCCACTTATAGGCCAGGCCCACTTCCGTGGCCTCGAGCCTGTTGTCGGCAACGCGGCTGATGATTTCGGCCGTAGCAGCCGCGCGCGACGCACGCAACTCGGGGTTATTGGCAACTATTTCAGCAACATAGCCGTCGACCGGGCTCTGAGCCGCGGCCCAGACCGGCATAAATATCAGAATGAGCGACTTGAATTTCATGGCTGCAAAGTTACGAAAGGTTTCAGTTCCTTTCAATACCCTTTCGGGAGTATATTTTGGTGTAAACAATCGGAATTACGTAGATATTGAGCACTGTCGAACTCAGCAAACCGCCCAGAATAACTATGGCCATGGGCGACTGAATCTCATTGCCCGGCGCCGAGCCGTTGACCGCCAGCGGCAGCAAGGCCAGCGCCGAAGTCAGCGCGGTCATCACTATTGGCAGCAGTCGGTCGGCCGACCCGAGGCTTACTCGGCGGGCAACGTCGAGGCCCTCGGCGGCCAGAGCGTTATAGCGGCTCATCAGCAGCATGCCGTTGCGGGTCGAAATGCCCATGAGCGAAATGAAACCGATGATTGCGGGAATATTCACTTCGCCGCCGGTCAGCGCAAGGATGAACACCCCGCCGATGAGCGCCAGCGGCATGTTCAGCAGAATCATCAGCGCCTGGGCGCGGGAGCGGAACTCGCCGTAGAGCAGCAGGGCAATCAGCAGAATGGCGCCCAGAGTGGCCAGCGCCAGGGTGCGCGTCGCAGCCGCCGAGTTCTCGAACTGTCCGCCATATTGCAGATAGTAGCCCTCGGGCAGCTTAACGTCGTTGGCAACGTTGCGCTTAATCTCCTCGACGGTCGAGAGCAGGTCGCGGTCGGCAACGTTGGCCGAAATGATTATGCGGCGCTTAACGTTCTCGCGGTTAATCGAGTTGGGTCCGGTCGACGATATGATTTCGGCAATCTGCTCGAGCGGCACGGTGCCTTTTTCGGTGGCTATTGGCAGCGAGCGCAGGGCCTCGATTGAACCGCGCGCCGTCGGGTCGAGCACAACGGTCAGGTCGTAGGGGAAGTCGCCGTCGTAGACGCGGCTAACCCTCCGTCCGCCGATTGCGGCGTCGACATAGTTGCGGAAGTCGGCAACCGACAGGCCCAATCTCGACAGCTCGGCGCGACGCGGCCGCAGCAGCAGCTCGGGGCGCTCAACCTGCTGCTCAACGTTGAGGTCAACAACTCCGCTGACCTCCGAGGCCGCGGCCTTGATCTGCTGCGCCAGGCGGTAGAGCGTAGGCAGGTCGGGGCCAAACAGTTTAATGGCAATCTGGCTCTGCGCGCCGGAGAGCATCGCGTCGATGCGGTGGGAAATCGGCTGGCCGATTTCAACGTTCACACCCGGCAGCTCGCCTAACCTATGGCGCAACTCGGCCTCCAGTTCCGAACGCGAGCGCTTGTCGAGGCGGTAGGGCACCTCCAGTTCCGAAACATTCACGTTGAGCGAATGCTCGTCGAGCTCGGCGCGGCCGGTTTTGCGGGCCACGGTGATTACCTCGGGGCTCTCCATGATGATTTGCTCAACGCGGCGGCCAACCTTGTCGCTCTCCTCGAGCGATACGCCCGGCAGCGTTGCAACGTTGATGGTAAACGAGCCTTCGTTGAACTTCGGCAGGAAGCCGCCGCCCAGGGTCATGAACAGCGCAACGGCGCCGGCAAAGAGCAGGCCGGTGGCGCCTAAAATCAGCTTCGGCCGGCGCAGGGCCGACTCCAGCGAGCGCGAATAAACCTTGCGCAGCCAGGCGGCCGTTGGCGGTTCCTTGGCCTCCTTTTTGCCCGAAGGCAGATAGGAGCAGAGCACCGGAGTGAGCGTCAGCGCAACTATGGTGCTGGCCACCAGCGCAACTATAAAGGCCACGCCCAGCGGAATGAGCATGCGGCCCTCGATTCCGCTGAGGAAAAACAGCGGCAAGAACGATGCGATGATAACTAAGGTTGAGTTGAAAATCGGGGTGCGGACCTCGGCCGACGCATCGAACACCACCTGCTTTACGGGTCGCCGCTGCTCGGGGGGCAGCGCGCGGTTCTGACGCAAACGGTGGTAAACGTTTTCAACGTCAACAATGGCGTCGTCGACCAGCGAGCCGATGGCAATGGCTATGCCGCCCAGGCTCATGGTGTTGATGGTGAACCCTAAAAGATGCAGAATCAGCAGCGTAACGAATATGCTCATCGGCAGCGCCACGAGCGAAACCAGAGTGGTTCGCAGGTTCATCAGGAAGAAGAACAGCACTATGGCCACGAACAGACCGCCCTCGAGCAGCGCGCGCTGCAGGTTGGAAATCGAGGTTGAAATGAAGTCGGCCTGCCGGAAAATGTTGGTGTGCAGTTCAACTCCGGCGGGCAGCGAGGCCTTTAGGTCGGCCAGCTCGGCATCGACGCGTTCGGTCAGGCCTATGGTGCCGGTTGCGGGCTGCTTGGTAACGGTTATGATAACCGCCGGTTCGCCCTCGACCGAGGCCGCACCGATGCGCGGCCGGGCGGCGCCGTTGCGAATCGTGGCCACATGGCCCAAGGTGAGCCCGCGCCCGATCGGGGCGGCGGCCACTGCGGCGGAATCGGTTGTGTTGATGTCGGCGCGCACCAGATATTCATTGCCGAAATCGGTCAGAACGCCGCCCGAAGCATTATCGTTCAGCCCCTCGGTGGCCTCAAGGACTTCGTTGAGCGTAACTCCGTAGGCCTTCATGCGTGCGGGGTCGAGAAGCACCTGAAGCTGACGCTCCTCGCCGCCGATAACCGACACCGACGAAACGCCGGCAAGCGAAAGCAGGCGCGGGCGGATAACCTTGTCGGCTATGGTTCGCAACTCCATGAGGCTCACCGAGTCGCCGGGAGCCGACAGGCCTATAATCATCATTTCGCCCAAAATCGACGCCTGCGGGCCCAAAACCGGAGCATTCACGCCGGCGGGCATGTCGGCGGCAACGGCGGCCAGACGTTCGCTGACCATTTGGCGCGCCAGGTAAACGTCGGTATCCCAGTCGAATTCAACCCAAACAACCGAAAAACCGGGCGACGAAGTGGAGCGCACGCGGCGGATGCCCGTAGCGCCATTGACCGCAGCCTCAATCGGGTAGCTGACCTCGCGCTCAACCTCTTCAGGAGCCAGCCCGGGGGCCTCGGTCATAACGACCACTGTCGGCGCCGTCAGGTCGGGGAAAATATCGACTTCGGTGCGCGTCAGCGACCATATGCCCGCCATCATTATCAACGCGCTGAGAGCGAGCACTACAATGCGGTTGGCCAGCGCGGAATGGATAATTCGGTTCAGCATCAGTGGTTATGTGAGTGTCCTTCGGGAATTGCACCGGAGCTTTCGGCCAGGCGCACTGTGATTGCGCCGGCGGTGACAACGGCCTGACCCGGCTTGAGGCCGGAGGTGATTTCAACGCGGCGGCCGTCGGAGGCTCCGAGCGTAACGGCGTGCTTCTCATAATGGCCGGGCGAATGTTGGGTGAACAGAAAGTATTCGCCCTGCTGCTCGACTATGGCGCCCAACGGAACCGAAAGCACATCGGGGCGCGGCGCTCCGAGCAGATAAACTTCGCCGCCGCTTCCGGGGGCAATGAGCTCGTCGCCATTGAAGGTGAAGTAAACGCAGCCGTAGCCGTTTTCGGCCGAAACGCCGGTTTTGCGGCC
>CAZDVP010000058.1:0-10712 GCA_964508865.1 uncultured Bacteroides sp.
GCACGTCCTTGCCGTAGCTGCCGGCTTCGCGGCGGAAGCAGGCCGAGTAGGCGCAGTTCTTTTTGGGGAGCTGGTCGCCGGGAATGATAACGTCGCGATAGAGGTTGGTCACCGGAACTTCGGCCGTGGGGATAAGGTAGAGGTTGTCGATCTGGCAGTGATACATCTGGCCTTCCTTGTCGGGCAGCTGGCCGGTGCCGATGCCGGAGGCTTCGTTGACAACGTAGGGCGGCTGAATTTCCAGGTAGCCGGCTTCGTTGGCCTGGTCGAGGAAGAACTGAATCAGCGCGCGCTGCAGGCGGGCACCCTTGCCGATATAGACCGGGAAGCCGGCGCCGGTGATTTTCACGCCCAGGTCGAAGTCAATGAGGTTATATTTCTTGGCCAGGTCCCAGTGGGGCAGGGCGTCGTCGCCCAGCTCGGGCATCGGGCCGCCGGTTGCTTCAACAACGTTGTCGGCCGCGGAGGTGCCGGCGGGCACGCCGGAGTAGGGCACGTTGGGAACCGACAGCAGGATTTCGCGGATTTCGCTTTCGGCGTCGGTCAGCTGTGTGGCAATGTTTTTTTGCTGTTCCTTGAGGTCGGCAACCTGAGCCTTAACGGCGTTGGCCTCTTCTTTCTGGCCTGCTTTCATCATTGCGCCGATCGATGCGGCGAGTTTGTTGAGCTGAGCAGCCAGGTTGTCGTTTTGCAGCTGGAGTTCGCGGCGACGGTTGTCGGCGGCTATAACGCGGGCAATCGGCTCTTTGCCGTCGAAGCCCTTAACGGCCAGACGTTCAACTATCCGGTCGGGATTTTCTTTGATTTGCTGGAGGGTTAACATCTTTGCGGGGAGTTATGAAAGAAGTTCGCGTACTTTTGCAGAAATAACTTTGCCGTCGGCACGTCCGGCCAGGGCCTTGGAGGCCACTCCCATAACGCGGCCCATTTCCTTGGCCGAGGTGGCGCCGGTTTCGGCAATGATTTTTTTGAGCTCGGCGGTCAGTTCCTCGTCGGAGAGCGCCTTGGGCAGGTATGCTTCGATTGCGGCGGCTTCGGCCAGCTCGTTTTCGGCCAGCTCGGGGCGGTTTTGCGAAATGTAGAGCTCGGCGGTTTCCTTGCGCTGCTTCACCATTTTGGCGAGGATTTTCAGCGCAGCGTCGTCGGCCAGGTCGCCACTGGCGCCTTTGGCTGTTTTTGCTTCAATGAATTCTTTCTTGACGCCGCGCAGGGCTTCAAGGCGCACCTTGTCCTTAGCCAGCATTGCGGCTTTTATGTCGGCGCTTATCTGATCAAAAAGATTCATAAATTCTCTTATATTATATTTATGGTGTTTAACCCCGCAAAGTTACGAAAAAAAATTGTGAACTGCTAATAATTCGTTTTTGGCGGACTATTTTAGCTCTGATTCAATTTCTTCTATTGAGGGTAATGAGCTTTTGAATTCATCCGGAATGAATTTTGTTAGCTGAAACTCAGCAACTCCAATTGGCTGCGATGAGGACTCGAGCGCGTATTGAGCAAGGACGTTATCTTTGTCTTTACATATGAGCAGACCTATAGTCGGATTGTCTTGCTCTGTTTTGAGGATATGGTTTACTGCTGTCATGTATGTTCCGAGTTGACCTATGTCGCCGGCTCCGAATGTGCCTGTCTTTACCTCAATGACACAATAAGCATGGAGCTTAACATTATAGAACAGCAAATCTATGAACTGCTCGGTGTGACCTACCTTTAACTTATATTCTTCGCCAACATAGGCGAAACCCGAACCGAGTTCAAGAAGAAACCGCGAAATGTTGCTCATCAACGCTTTTTTGAGCTCCCGTTCTTTATATGGCTCCGTCATTTCAGTAAAGTCGAAAATATATGGGTCTTTAGTCAGCTCTTGAGCCAGGTCGCTGTTGGGCGATGGTAGCAGACGCGCAAAACTGGACTGGGCTTTTCCCTGCCGCAGGTGTAGATTGGAGTTGATGAATGATTTCAAAACGTTTCGTGACCAACCTTCTTCAATAACTTTTTTGACATAGAAAAGCGCAGTTTCAGGGTCATTGAAATATTTGTCGATAATGATGCAATGGTGGCCCCAGGGGATTGAAAATATTAAGTCGTTGAAATTTCCAACAGGTTGTTGGAGATTTTCAATCCTGTCATGGTAAAGCAAATACATGTTTTTCATGTAGTAGAGGTTCTGGGGTGAGAACCCCTTGCTCCCGGGGAGCTCATGGCGCAAGTCTTCACTGAATATTTTAAAGAATCCACTGCCATACACGTTGTCGGCGTTACGTGTGGCAATATCTCGCCCTATTGACCAGTAGAAACGGAGCATTTCTTGATTGACTTGCGATGCCGCCTTAATCTGATGTTTTTTGTAGCGTTCTTTTACCTCTTGAATCCAGCTGGAGTAGTTCGAGTTGGTTTTAATTAGCTGACTCATATTTTGAAAATGGGCGATTTTTAGGGTTGTTATCAAGTGCAAAGGTAGCGAAAAAATCGTTAAATGCTAAAAAAATAATTTGGGTGGCTTAAACCTTCCCTGCTTTAAGCCGTCAAAGGAAGTGTAAGTGAAATTTTAAATTTATTGATTGATTATTATGAAGAAAATTTTTGTAGCACTGGTTGCTGTGGCCATGACTGCCGGTTTTGCCGCCAACGCAGCGAATGATAAGAAATGTGACAAACAATGCGAAGCCGCCAAGTGCGAGCAGAAAGCTTGCCCCAAGGAGCGTGCCAACTGCCCCGAGATGCGCGAGTTCGCAGGCCTGGACCTGACCGACGCGCAGAAAGACCAGCTCAAGGCTCTCAACGCCCAGCGCTTCGCCGACGCCAAGAAAGCCAAGGAAGCCCGCAAGGCTGAAAAGAATGCCAAGGCTCAGGCCCGCCGCGATGATCGCCAGCAGTATCTCAACCAGGTTAAGGGCATCCTGACTCCCGAACAGTACACCAAATATCTGGAAAACCAGCTCAAAAGAGAAAAAGGTCCCAAGCAGCACATGCAAAAGGCCGGTGGCCGCCAGATGAAAGAAGGCCAGGCCAAGAAGCAGTTCAAGGGTCAGGCCGAACGCGCCCAGAAGGCCGTTGAAGTAGAAAAGTAAAGCACTTTAGTATATATAATAGTACACAATTTCTGTAAAACAAGCCTTTAAAAACCGAGGCGCCGCCGGTCCGTGATGGGCAGGCGGCGCTGTTTTTTTCGCCGGTGGCCCAACTTTTTCGGCCTCCGGGCAGTTTATTTTATATATGGCAATAACCGATGTTGACTTAAGGAAAACCGTGCTGCTGATCATGCGGCTGTTGGTGTTGGTGGCCGCCGGCCTTCTGGTTGCGGTTATCAGCGTTGACAGCTTCCGCAACATGTCGTTTGTCATGGATCCCTTCTATGAAAGGCTCCAGACCTGGATTTGCTATTTCTTTCTGTTTGATATCGCCGTTGAATGGTCGCTCAGCTCGCGCAAGATGCACTATCTTTGGAGCAATCTGTTCTTTATTCTGGTCAGCATCCCTTATATGCAGATTATCGACCGGTTCGGCTGGCGGCTGCCCGAAGCGGTGGTTTTCGTTGTCAGGTTTATGCCGCTGGCCCGCGCGGCCTATGTTATCGGCATGCTGGTCGGCGCCACAGCGCGCAACCGCATGACATCAATGTTTGCCACCTATATGACCATTCTCGTTGCGAGCCTCTATTTCGGGTCGCTGATGTTTTTCATTGCCGAGCAGCCGGTGAATCCCGGCGTGAGAACCATTTGGGACTCACTCTGGTGGGCCATAATGGATATGACAACCTGCGGCAGCTCCATTTCGGAGATGACACCCACGGGTCAGGTGCTCGGGGCGGTGCTTGCCGCCGAGGGGCTGATGCTCTTCCCGGTGTTTACGGTCTACATCACGGCCGCCCTGACCCGCTCGCCCTCGCCGACCCAACCGGCAGCGTCTACCGGCAGTTAGTTTGCCCGGAAGTTTAGGCTGTTGCTGAGCGAGCGGTTGATAAAGTCGTTGATAGTGGTCCCTGCTGAATAGGCCGCTGATGCAATGGCGGCGTGGAGTTCCGAAGGTATCCTTAGGTTGAGTTTGCCGCTATATGGTTTGGCAGGAATTATGCCTCGTTCTTCGCAACTGGCCAGATAGGCATCAACTGCTCCCTCGAAGTCCTTTTGGATTTCTTCAACTGATTCTCCTTCGTAGGATATGAGTGTTCCATGCAGACCCTGCACCTTCCCGAACAGGCAGTCGTCTTCCGGAGAATATTCAACCGAACCGGTATAGCCTTTATATTTCAGATATCCCATAACTTAGATTAGTTTCAGAGTTTTGAGCTCATTTACGATTTGTCGGATTTGATACATCTTCAGCTGATTGTTTGGGTGAGGTTTATGCAACAAAATAGTGTAGCTTTCTTTTGCATATTCAACTCTTGACCCTGACGTCTTGCCTTTTGAGCGTTCTTCAAAGCCGAGAAATGTTAACAAAGTCCTCATCTCATCGTAGGTAAAATCCTTTGGCAATGAAAGGAGTCGTGCAATCAGTTTCTCTTTTTTGCTCATTAGGTTGTCAGCTTTAGTACCGCAAAGTTAATCAAAAAATCTGTAGATACCAAATTTAGTACCAAAATTTAGTGGAATGCGGGGAGGGGGAGGAGGGTGACGGTGGTGCCGTCGAATTTGATCATCATGATTCGGGCCGGGTCGATTTTCAGGGCTTTGGTTATGCTGCCTATGCTGAGCGACTCAAGCTCTGATGCCGGAATCTGCAGCTGGTCGGGCGCTCCGAAGTAGTTGAGGCTGTTGGGGTCGGTTAGCAAGTTCATTTCGGCGTAGGTGCCGAAAAGAGTGACCATATAGCCGGCAATGGCGCCTTCGGGAAGTTTGCGTTGCGCCAGGCCCTCGGGGGTAATCATTACGAAGTCGAGGTTCAGAAAGCCGTTGGCCGGCAGGGTCGACGGGTCGTTGATAACGAGGCTTTCGGGCAGGGGCACGGTGCCGAATGTTGACTTATACCACTCGACCGACTTATCGCTCATTTCCGTCAGCGCTGGGTTCGGATTCCCGGCTTCCTCATAGGTTGTGGCGGAAAGTTTGTTGCCCTGGCCGGTGATTGTGGAGATGAGTTTGTTGGGCGTCGCATAGAATTCGTCGCGGCTAACTTCCTTGCCGTTGACTTCAAAAGTTGCGGCGTTGGGAAAGATTGAGGTCAGGCATGCTTTGTCGAACCCAACGAAGCCGCTGCTGTCGGGATAATAGAATGTGAATTCCGAATCGGGTTCAACAGTGTAGGGCAGGTTCGAGGGCATGATGACCTTGTTGTTGTCGATGACTTCGGGCGTCAGTTTGCCTCCTTTAATAACTATGGGGTTTTTCAGTTCGTCGTCGACCGTGAGCTCCGGGTTGGCAAACGAAGTTGCGGAAATCAGGAGGGATGCGGCGGCGAGAAGCAGGGCTTTTTTCATGATGGTCTGAGCTGGTGGATTGATGAATTGTTGCATCCTATTGTACGCGAAAACTCCCGCTAATATCACTAACGAGGTGTTAAATAATATTAACGGGAGCAATGCTTTCTTTCTGGTCGCCTTAGCGGAGCAGATATTTGCGGCCGTTGCAAATGTAGAGACCGCGGGTCGGGTTGGCCACGGGTCGGCCCTGCAGGTCGTACCATATGCCGTCGGCCAGGCTTGCGTCGGCTTCAGTTTCGGGGGCGTCGATGCCGTCCTGGCTGATAAAGGTGTAGGCGCTAACACCCTTGAAGCCGGGGTAGCTGAAATATTGCTCGACTTTGCCGGTCAGCTCAACCAGGCGGCCCAGGTGAGTGGGGTTATCGCGCAGGTTCAGCTCGTCGCGGCAGGTTCCGGCGGGAAGCTGAACGGGAATGCAGAAGGTATAGTCGGTTTCGTCGGGGCTGTCGGCCATAACGATGTTAGTGTTTACTTCGCAGCCGGCCGCGGTGAATTGCACGCCCTTGGCCGAGAACGACGATTGGGCGTAGCCAACAATGTAGCCGCGCAATGTGGCTGCGGTCGATTCGCCTTTTTGCGGGTCCATTTCAATGATTTCGGCAACGGTCAGATAGTCGCCGGGGGTGGGCTCGGGACCCGGATTGGGGTCGACGCCCGAGCCGCCGTTGGGGTCAACGACGCTGAAGGTGGTTGCCGTGCCCGAGCGGGTGATGTTCGAAATCGAGAAGCCAACCGATTTGTTGTTCCACCATTTTGGAGCGTAGGAGGTTACTTTCGACGAGCCGGGGAAGCAGTCGCCTGCGGTGCGGCCGGAGGTTTTGTTGGCAACGCCGTCGGCCTCGATGAGGTCCACTCCCTGGTGGCTCTTGGTGTTATTGACAGTGTTGGTGCTCCAGGTCGAGGATTTGTAGTCAACGTGCCAGATGAGCATGCCGGCACCGGGCAGATATTTGTCCCAGCCCGATTTGTTGCGCGACTCCAGCAGGTAGAATTCGTTGGAGTTGCTCGGGTTGGTGATGCAGAAGGCGGAGTTGGTTTTGATCAGGTCGTCGACCGTAACCGTGCCGGCATCGGCGGTGAGTTCGGTCAGCTCCATCCAGCCCAGAGCGTTGCGCTCAAATGAGCTGTAGGCCGGCGGGGTGCGGCCGTCGTTGTTGTAGGGGCCATAGTCCAGAACGCTCCATTCGCCGGGCGTGTAGTAAACGTCGGAACTGGTGTGGTAGAGGTCGGGCAGACCGAGAATGTGGCTGAACTCGTGGGTAAACGTGCCCATGCCGTCGGGTTCGCCCTCTTCCCATTCGTTGGAGCAGCCATAGAGGTCAATGGTCACACCGTCGAGTTTGAACTCTTTGTCGACTTCCGAAAGGTTCCATGAGTGGGGCCATACGGTTTCGGCGGCGCCATAGGAGGCCTCGCCCTGACCGGCGTAGATAACGTAAACGTTGTCGACGTAGCCGTCGCCGTCGCGGTCATAGTCCTTGAAGTTAATCTGCGAGTCCAGCGCGCGGCAGGCCTCGATAACCATTTCCTCTGGCAGTTTGTCGTTGCCGGAGTAGTCGTTGCCGCCATAATATTTGCGGTTGTTGGCCAGGGTTACCGGACCATAAACGTCGAAGTCGCAGTCAAACAGGCCGTTGGAGTTTTCGTAGAAATACTGGTGAACCGAGCCGGTGCCGCCATATTCCGAAAATCCGTCCTTGTTGAGCATGTCGGTGAAGTATTGCTTAGCCTTGGCGTCGTTGCCGATGGTGAACTTAACGTCTTTATACTCAACCAAAACCACCAGGGCTTTCTGCTTGCCGGTGGCGGGGAAGGAGGTGCCGGGAAATGTGCCTACCTTGCCCGGGGTGCGGCGCGCGGGGCTCAGCGCGCGGCGCGAACTGTTGCGTGCGTCGAACCGGGCGGCGCGGGCTTCGGCCGCGGCTTCAATTCGGGCGGTCGAGGCGAAAGACAGGCCGCCGTTTTCGTCGTCGACCAGAGTGCGGCCCTGGCGGTCAACGTAGTGGTGGCCGAATTCGTCGCCCTGTTTTTGAACTTCAATGAGCCGGCCGTCGGGTCCGGTCAGCTTAACGAATCCGCGGCGCGCGGGAACGGCCATTGCCGACGAGGCCACGGCGAGCGTCAGAAGGAGAGAAAAAAGTTGCTTTTTCATAAATGTGTATCTGTTTGTGAGGAGATTATTCTGTGTAGAGATAGCGTTTAATGGAGCGCTTGGGAGTTTTTTCGAACTCTTCG
This sequence comes from uncultured Bacteroides sp., assembly GCA_964508865.1. Classification (GTDB taxonomy): domain Bacteria; phylum Bacteroidota; class Bacteroidia; order Bacteroidales; family Muribaculaceae; genus UBA3263. The sequence continues at coordinate 7,661 of CAZDVP010000058.1, forward strand.
TCCATGAACTTTATTGACTGGATGCGGCAGTAGGATTCCAGCGTGGGGTTGAGCTCGGCAATGTCCTGGCGGATTTTTTCCTGCACCTGCTGGCGGTCGAGGCCGTCGCGGCGCGCTTCGTCGAGATTCGGGAATATCAGCGCCTTGAGCTTGCCCTCGCCGGCATCGATAACGAGGCTTTCGCTAACGTAGGGCATATTGTTGAGTTTCTGCTCGATTTCCTCGGGGTAGATATTCTGGCCGGCAGGGCCGAGAATCATCGTTTTGTTGCGGCCGCGCAGGAAAATGTTGCCTTTGGAGTCGATGGTGCCTACGTCGCCGGTGAGCATCCACCCTTCGGGGCGCATGATTGCGGCGGTGGCTTCGTCGTTTTTATAGTAGCCGAGCATAACGTTGGTGCCCTTAACCATCAGTTCGCCGGGAATATGCTCCGGGTCGGGCGACAGCACTTTCACCTGCATGCGCGGCACCGGGCGGCCACACGATGTTGCGGCAAACTCGCGGTCGTCTTCGGGCTGATAGCCTTTGGCATGGGCATAGCCGATGAGCGGCGCGCATTCGGTCATGCCGTAGCCAACGGTGATCGGGAAGTTGATGCGATGCAGAAATTCCTCGACTTCGCGGTTCAGGGCTGCGCCGCCGACTATCAGCATTTCCAGCTGTCCACCAAAGGTTTCCATGAGCATTGCGCGCACCTTTTCGAGCACCTTGCGGTCAATCAGCGGGGTGTGGAGCAGCAGGCGGTTGAGCGGGCGCTCCAGCGCGGGGAACACTTTGGTTTTGATTATCTTTTCAATAATCAGCGGAACGGTGATAATCAGCCGCGGGCGAGCCGTGCGGAACGCGTCGACCAGCACTTTGGGCGACGGCTGGCGAGTCAGGAAGTAGAGGTGAGCGCCCTTGCAGATGCCGTGGATCAGGTCGATGACCAGGCCATACATATGGGCCAGTGGCAGCATGCAAACCATTGAGTCGCCCGGGCGGGGCAGGCTGTGGAGAATGCTGATCAGCGCCTCAACGTTGCCCCAGATTGCGCGGTGGGGTACCATAACGCCCTTGCTGAAGCCGGTTGAGCCGCTGGTGTAGTTAATCAGCGCCACTGAATCGGAGTCCTTGATTTCGTGGAACTTGACGTCGTCGGGGGTGAAGCGCTCCGGATATTTCTTGCCAAATAGCTCGTTGAGGCGCGCGCGGGCAGCGGTGAGCCCTTCGTTGCGCGAAAAGAACAGCGAAAAGTCATGGATGCGGATAATGCCGTCGAGCCCGGGCATCAGCTCCGGATCGAGGTTTTCGTAGATCTGGCGGTCAACGAAAAGCAGCTTCGAGTCGGAGTGGTCCACAAGGTGGTGGAGATTATCGGGCTTGAACTCGTGGAGCAGCGGCACCACCACTGCGCCATAGCTCATGATTGCAAAGAAAGCAACCGCCCATTGAGCGGAATTCTTGCCGCAGAGGGCGATTTTATCGCCCGGCTCGATTCCGGCTTCTTTGAAAAGAATATGGAGCTTGGCGATTTTGCGGCCCAGGTCTTTATATTGCAGCGATTCGCCGTTGAAGTTGGTCAGCGCGGGCGAGTCCCAGTGCTTGCGAATAACTTTCTCTACGATATGAACTATGTCGTGGCGTTCCATGGGGTCAATTAGTAATTAGGAATTAGTAATTAGAAATTGGCGTCGCTGGGTCAGTTGAAGTAGGCGCGGAGGGTGTCGAGGGCTTTCATCAGGCCTTCGGCGTCCTTGCCGCCGGCCTGGGCGAACCCGGGCTGACCGCCGCCGCCGCCCTTGATTGCCTTGGCGGCTTCGCGAACCATTTGCGAGGCGTTCATGCCGCCTTTAACTACATCTTCGGTGAGCATCACGGTCAGCAGCGGCTTGTTGGCAACGTCGCGCGTGGCGGCGATGAAGGCCGTTGCGTCGGGCGATATGGCGCGGATGGCAAAGGCCAGGCCCTTGACCATGTCGGGCACCGACGGACCCTGCTGCTCAATCAGCTTGATGCCGTTAACCTCCTTGGCGCGGCTAACCATTTCGGCGGCCAGGGTCTGGATTTTGGCCTTGGCGGCTTCTTCGGCCTGATGGCGCAGCTCGGCGTTCTCCTCGAGGGTTTTGCGCAGGGCGGCGGCCACGTCGGGCACGTTGTTGAGCATGCCGGAAATAACGTTGACCGTGTCGGTGATTTCGTTCAGCAGGGTTTCGACCGTAGAGGCCGTAACGGCTTCGATGCGGCGGATGCCGGCGGCCGTTGAGCCTTCGGAAATGATGCGGATCATGCCGATGCAACCGGTGTTGGGCACGTGGGTGCCACCGCAGAGCTCAATGCTCTCGCCATAGCGGATAACGCGCACTTCCTCGCCATATTTTTCGCCAAACAGGGCCATGGCGCCCATTTCGCGGGCCTGGTCGATGGGCACGCAGCGGTGCTCGTCGAGCTCAATGGCTTTGCGCACGATTGAGTTGGCAATGCGTTCAACCTCGCGCAGCTGTTCGTTAGTCACCTTCTGGAAGTGGCTAAAGTCAAAGCGCAGCAGCTGGGGGCTAACATAGGAGCCTTTCTGCTCAACGTGGGTGCCCAGAACCTGGCGCAGGGCCAGGTGGAGCAGGTGGGTGGCCGTGTGGTTGCACTCGGTTGCGCGGCGCGCTTCAACGTCGATTGCGGCGGTAAACTGCGCCTCGGGGTTCGCGGGCAGTTCCTTGGCCAGATGAACGCTCATGCCGTTTTCGCGCTTGGTGTCGTAGATTTCAATGATTTGGCCGGTGCGGTCGTCGCGCAGGGTGCCGTGGTCGCCCACCTGGCCGCCCATTTCGCCATAGAAAGGCGTTTGCGACAGAACGATCTGGTAGAATTCTCTGCCCTTCTGCTTCACCTTGCGGTAGCGCAGAATTTTGGCCGGGCAGGCCGTCAGGTCGTAGCCAACGAATTCCTGTTCGCCCGGACGCAGCGTAACCCAGTCGTCGGCCTCAACGGCGGCAGCGGCGCGGGCGCGCTCTTTCTGCTTGGCCATTTCCGAGTCGAATTCCGAATGGTCGAGCGTCATGCCGTTTTCCTTCAGAAT
>CAZDVP010000059.1:0-10418 GCA_964508865.1 uncultured Bacteroides sp.
GAATAGGATAACACAGTAAGGGAGGCTGTCTAAACTGGTTAGACAGCCTCTCTTGGGGTTGAGGGTGATTCAGGGGTTAGTTATGGATGTCGAGGTTGGAAACGGTCCAGCCCAGGTCATTGTAGAACACAAAGTCGGCTGAGCCGGTGTTCAGGTAGCCTTCGCCGGGAAGGTTGGACAGCACGTAGCCGAAGGGAGTTTTGTCGGTGACTTTCCAGATAAGGGTGCAGCTGCCTTTGCCGGCTTCTTTCATGTCTTCGGTGCAGAGAATTTCCTTGCATTTAACCACCTTGAGCTGACACATAACAACGTAGACTTCTTCGAAGTTAACGCGTTTCTGAGCTGCTTCGTAGGCGGCATTCTTGTTGGTGGGCTGAGCAACAGGAGTTTCTTCAACAACCTCCTCGGCTTCTACGACTTCAGTAGCATCTGCCACGACTTCTTCCTCTACTTCAACCGGTTCGTCGGTTGCTGCTTCAACGGGGGCTACGGTTTTCGGACCTTTATGGCCAACGCTCATGTAGTCGGGAATTGTGGGTTCGTAGTTTTTGTTCGACTTCAGGTCTTTGATAACGTCTTTGCGTGCGTGTTCAGGTTTTTCAACAACTAATTTAGCGCCTGCTTCAGTGAGCGAAACGTTGGCGAACCAGTGTTTGACTTCGCGGGTAACATTTTGGTAGCCGCCATACCAGCCGCCAACCCACTGGCGTGAGGTAACATATTCCGTCACTTCGTCGGTTGAATATGAAATCATGCCGGCAGCCTGAAGTTGAGCGAGCTTATCGAGATAGGACTCGGAAACTTCATAGTAACCGGTCTTGAAATCTTCAGCAATTGCGTTTTTCTGGAATACTGCTTCGTTTTGGATCGCCGATTTGGCGCTTGATGCTGTCAGCGGGCCATCGTTGCTACACGAACTGGCTGCGAGAATCACGGCGGCCATTGCGAAAACTTTGAAAATTTTTTTCATGGTGTGTTGTGTGTTAAAAAGTTAATAATGTGTTGAATAATTCATCGCCCAAAGTTAAATAAAAAATTCGACACTACCAAATTCGGCTAATAGAGTTCGAAGATTGACAGGCCGTTGGGAAGAGTGACTTGGCTGAGGAGCCATTGGCCGTTTTGTTTTTCGAAGGTGAGGATGCGGCGGCCGTAGTTGCCCATGTCGGTGAATTCGAGTTCAACTGCGTCGGGGGATAATATATTAACGGTATCGACAGTGCTCGGGCCATCGCCGTCTTGTGCGCCCGAGCGCATGAGCCATATGGCGTAGCCTTCGCCGTCCATGTCGTAGGCCTCGCGAAGTTGGCGCAAAAATTCAGCCGTGCAGTGTTTTTTAAGAAAATCCGGCGTCTGGTCCGTGTAGTTGAGAACGTGCTCATAGATTTCGGTTGCGAGCTGAGTCATAACTGTTTCATCGGATTCTTGTGTTTCGGTTTGCTCAATGACTTCGGCTTCGGGTTGAGCGGATTCGTTGTTGTTGCCCTTGCCGGAATTGCATGCGGCAAACAGCAGGGCGGTTGCTGCCAAAAGATAAGTCTTTTTCATGTTTTGATTGATTTGGTTAGAGTTAATTCACTCGCAAATTTACGAAATATTATCTAATTGCGGAGTGGCCGATGTGATTTTTTGAGGGTGAGGTTGTGAGTTTCGGGGAAAGTTATTAAATTTGCGTGCAGTTATGGAAAGGAATTCCGAATTACAGGATATTGCGCGTCAGTTGCGTGAGCTTTCGGCTCGTTTGGAGGCGCTTATGGCCTCGGAGCAAGCCGAAGTGAAGCCGAGCCTGCCCGAGCAGAAGGTAGAACCGACAGCCGAGCCGGAGGCCGATGCAGTTGCCGAGCCGGCGACTGAGCCGGTTGTTGAGCCCATGGCCGAGCCGGAGGTGCGCCCCGCGTTGCCGCTCTCGGTCAACGACCGCTACCGCTTTCAGCGCGAAATTTTCGGCGGCTCGGCCGAGCAGCTCAATGCCGCCCTTGAGGCGCTTGCGCGGATGACCTCGCCGGGCGAGGTTGAGGATTATTTCGCCGAATGCGATTTCGACATCGAGGCCGATGCAGTTAAGGATTTTCTGCGCCTGGCCACCCGCCGGTTTGACGCTCACCCGCCTTTGATCGTTTAATAGCTATGGCCGGAAAGCTCTACGTGGTTCCCACTCCCGTCGGTAATCTGGGCGATATGACGCCCAGGGCCGTTGAGGTTTTGCGTTCGGTGGATTTGATTCTTGCCGAAGATACCCGCACCAGCGCGCCGCTGCTGAAGAAATTCGACATCCACACTCCGATGGCAGCTCACCATAAGTTCAACGAGCATGCAACCGTTGGCAATCTGCGCCAGCGCATAGCTGCCGGCCAGAATGTGGCATTGATTTCCGACGCCGGCACGCCCGGAATCTCCGACCCGGGTTTCATGCTTTCGCGCGAGTGCAGGGATGCCGGACTGGTTGTTGAAACGCTCCCCGGCCCTACGGCTCTGATTCCGGCGCTGGTCAATAGCGGACTGCCGATTGACCGCTTTGCGTTCGAGGGCTTTTTGCCGCCCAAAAAGGGTAGGGCAACCCGTTTGGCCGAACTGGCCGTTGAGCCGCGCACTTTTGTCGTTTACGAAAGCCCGCTGAGGCTGGCCAAGACCTTGGGCGAACTGGCGGCTGTTTGCGGTGCCGACAGGCCTGCTTCGGTCAGCCGCGAAATTTCCAAACTGCACGAAACTACTCATCGCGGAACTTTAAGCGAACTTTCTGCGTATTTTTCCGAGAACCAACCGAAGGGTGAAATTGTTATAGTTGTGGCGGGGAAACCTGCGCCCGAACGCTCCGAGCATAAAAACAAATACAAAATTCAAGATAAAGAAGACTAATGAAGAAGATCCTTATTGCTATCGCCGCTGTTGGCGGCATGGTCGCAGCCACCGCCTGCGGCAACTCAAAGTTCAACGAAGAGCAGGAAAAGAACTATCGTTTGAACGACTCGCTGCAGCTTGCGCTGGCCAATGCCGACAGCATGTTTTCAGTGCTTTATGACGTAACCACCGGTCTGGAGCAGATTTCGCGCCTTGAGCATCTGCTCGACGCGCAGGTTAACGCCGAATCACCCTCGGCCCGCCACGACATCGAGGCTCAGATGGCCGCAATTCAGAAAGGCCTGATCGAGCGCCGCAAGCGCATTGCCGAACTCGAATCGAAACTTGGCGCAAATGCCGCCGAAAACAGCAAGCTCCGCAAGCAGCTCGATGCCCTGCGCCAGCAAATCGACGGCCAGGCAGCAAGCGTTGCCGACCTGACCGAGCGCCTGACCGCCGCCAACTATCGCATTGAAGTGCTGGTTGACTCCGTCAGCACTCTGCAGGCCAGCGTTGACACCATAAGCGCCGAAAAGGCCGAAATCGAAGCCGAACGCAACCAGGCAGTCAGCGACCTTAACGCCGTTTACTACGTTATTGGCACCAATAAGGAACTCAAGGAACACACCTTTATTTCCGGCGGCGGCTTCCTGAAGAAGACCAAAGTGCTCGAAGGCGATTTCGACAAGAACTACATGACCCGCGGCGACCGCCGTTCGCTCACATCGATTCCGACCGATGCTCCTAACGCCAAAGTGCTCACCTCCCAGCCCAAGGACAGCTATCGCCTCGAACGCGCCGCCAACGGCAACTACACGCTCGTTATCACCGATGCCGACCGCTTCTGGGCCACCTCCAACCTCCTCGTTATTGAAGTTAAAGACTAATTCAACCAACATTAACACGACATCATAAGATGAAGAAACTTTGCATTTTCGTTGCTGCTCTCGGCATGGCGCTGAGCGCTTGCGCCGCCCCCGCGCAGACCATTTCCTCTAATCCCGCTACCGGCAATCCCCTCGGCGGCCTGGGCAATCTGCTCGGCGGCAATAAGGACGGCGGCTCCGGCTCCGGCCTGGGCGACGTTTTGGGTGGAGTGGTCAACGGCCTGCTCGGCACTGACAAAATCAAGCCCGAAAGCCTTGTGGGCACCTGGGACTACACCGGTCCGGCCGTTTGCTTCAAAAGCGAAAACTTTTTGCAGAAGGCAGGTGGTTCGGCCGCAGCCGCAACTATCGAAGGCAAACTCGAACCGACCTACGAAAAATTAGGCCTGAACAAAATGGTTTTGGTTGTTAATCAAGACCAGACCTTTACCATGACCTCCGGCGTGATTAAAATGAGCGGCACAGTTACGGTCGACGGCGAAGACGTTTACTTCAACTTCTCTGCTCTGGGCAAAATTCCTCTGGGCAAAATGAAAACCTATATGACTATGGGTGCCGGCGGCAAAACCCTGTCGCTGATGTTCGACGTGACCAAACTCGTTTCGATTCTCAAGGCAGTGGGCGGTGCCACCAAGCTGTCGACCGTCAACACCGTTACCAGCCTGCTGGATTCCTACGACGGCGTTTGTGCCGGTTTCAAACTCAAAAAACAGTAATTGAGCCGCAACGCAAGGCAACAATCCCGGTCGGCTGCCGCCGAAAGACGAAGGCAGCGCCGACAGGGCGCTTACGCAAGGTTCAGCCGCCATTGGGCTGACACCTTGCGTGTGCTTTCGTTGTTGCTCGATGTTCTGACCGTTCCGGCCTCGCTGGTGGCGCTGGTTGCCATTGCACTCTATGGCGGCTATGACTCGTCGATAGTTTCGTTTGATGACATCCGGCCCTGGTTGCGCTGGTGTCAGGGCATTTTTGTGGTCAACATTCTGTTTAACCTGATTTTCCGTTTCAAGGCAACTGTTGCCCACACTCGTGTTTTCCGCTGGATAATCGACCTGGCCATGCTGGCCACCCTGATTCCGCTGCTGACTTACCATACACATGCCGGCACCTCCGGCTTTGTTCACCGGCTGATTTATTCGAATCTTACCTTTGTGGCTGTTATTGGCATATATTCAGCCATTTATCTTTGCTTTGCGTTTTTACGCAGCCTCGGAAGGCATACCAACCCGTCGCTCATTCTGTCGGCTTCGTTTTTGCTGTTCATAACCCTGGGCAGCGGGCTGCTGATGTTGCCGCGCTGCACCGTTGACGGCATTTCGATTGTCGACAGTGTTTTTGTCAGCACCTCGGCGGTTTGTATCTGCGGCCTCACGTCAGTTGATGTGTCGGCCACTTTTACCCCTCTCGGGCTCTGCATAATTGCCGCTATGATGCAGATAGGCGCCCTGGGCGTCATGACCTTCACCAGTTTCTTCGCGCTCTTTTTCAGCGGTTCACCTTCGGTATATTCCCAACTGATTGTGCGCGACATGGTCTATTCCAAAACCATAAACTCGCTGCTGCCCACTCTGCTCTATACGCTGCTGTTCACTCTCACGGTCGAAGCCATAGGAGCGGTGTGCATCTACTGGAGTGTGGTCGGCACTATTCCGGGCTACACTACCTCCGACTATCTTGTTTTTTCGGCCTTTCATGCCTTGTCGGCATTTTGCAACGCCGGGTTCTCCACCTTGGGCGACGGGCTTTCCAATCCGGTGTTGCTCCATGGCAATCAACTGATATATCTGGTTATCAGTGGGCTGGTTGTTGCCGGAGGCATAGGATTTCCGATTCTTGTCAACGCCAAAGACGCGCTGTTTGCCAAGCTGCACCAGTTAAAGGCATGGGTGTTTCGCCGCCACCGAACGCGCGAGCCGCATCTCTATAATCTCAATTCGCGAGTGGTTCTGATAACAACTTCTATTCTGTTCGCGCTGACTGCCATTCTCTTTTTTGTGTTCGAGTATAACGGCGCTCTGGCCGGAATGTCGCCCTACGAAAAGATGGTTCAGAGCATTTTCAATGCCGTTACTCCCCGCTCGGCCGGTTTTGTGTCGGTCAATCCCGCGGCGTTCGGCGCGCCGATGCTCCTGTTGGTGATGCTGATGATGTGGATAGGCGGCGGTTCGCAGTCAACTGCCGGCGGCATCAAGGTCAACACCTTTGCGGCGGCATTGCTTCATCTGAAAGCCGTTGTTTTGGGCCGGCGCAGCGTCAGGGCATTCAATCGCCGGATTTCGACCGATTCGCTCAGCAGGGCTCAGGCTGTTATTGTGCTGTCGATTGTCAGCTATGCCGTCCTGTCGGTTGTGATGCTCTTGCTCGAGCCGAATCTGCCGGTTCGGGCGGTGATGTTTGAATCGCTCAGTGCGCTGATGACCGTTGGCTCCTCGCTCGGAATCACCGGACTGCTCTCAACCGCAGGCAAAGCAACGCTATGCGTGGCCATGTTCGTTGGTCGCGTGGGGCTGCTGTCGCTTCTTGCGGGAATCGCCGGCGAACGCACTCATCCGGCAATTGAACTACCTGAAGATAATTTGATAATTAACTGATATGCGCTACCTTATTATCGGTCTCGGCATTTATGGCTCCAATCTTGCCCGTGACCTAACCGACATGGGCCACGAAGTTATCGGTGCCGACCGCTCCGCTCAGCTCGTTGACACCATCAAAGACTCCATTTCAACGGCCTATGTTATCGATTCGACCGACGAAACCGCCCTGGCCGCGTTGCCGCTCAAGGCCGTTGACCTCGTCATAGTTGCCATAGGCGAGAATTTCGGTGCCAACATAAAAACCGTTGCCCTGCTGAAAAAGCTTGGCGTCAAACATATCTATGCCCGCGCAGCCGACCCGGTTCACCGTTCGATTCTCGAAGGACTGAACGTTGACCGCATCATAACTCCCGAGCAGCGCGCCGCCCGCGACCTTTCGCTCGAAATCGCTCTTGGCCATCGGGCCGAGGTGATGAAAGTGGATTCCGAGAGCTATGTTATTTGCTTCCGGCTCCAGCAGGTATTTTGGGGTATACCCTATGCCAACCTGAACCTCGAAGGCGAATTCGGGCTGACCTTGATTGGCGCAAGCCGCCCCGAGCATGGCCGCAACATGCTCGGCATCAGCGTTGACACCCTGAAGCCAATCAACATTTCCGACCCCGATCAGATTGTTGCCGACGGCGATGTGGCCGTTGTTTACGGCACTCGAAAAGCTTACTTGAAACTAACAAAACATATTGGAAATGAAAACTGATTTTCAACGCGAATGGGAAAAAATGCTCGGTGGCGAAATCTACGATGCCGCCCATCAGGAGTTCCATACCCGACTGATGGACACTCGAAAGCTCATTCGCGAGTTTAACGACCTTGACCCTGACCGGCTCGACGAGCAGCGCGCGGTTCTGCGCCGGATTCTTGGTGCCACCGGCGAGCGCTTCCATTTCAACCAGCCATTTCGCTGCGACTACGGCTGCAACATTCGCATCGGCGAAGACTTTTTTGCCAATTTCAACCTAACAATTCTCGACGAGGCCGAAGTTACGTTTGGCCACCATTGCTTTATCGGCCCGAACGTCAGCATCTACACTGCATGCCACCCGCTCGACCACGCCACGCGCGACACCGGCGCCGAGTGGGCCGAACCGGTCCGGATAGGCAACAGCGTCTGGATCGGTGGCGGCGCAACGATTCTGCCCGGCGTTACGATTGGCAATAACTGCATTATCGGCGCAGGAACCGTTGTTACGCGCGATGTGCCCGACAATACGGCTGTTGCCGGCAACCCGGCGCGACCAATTCGCACTAATCTGCAATAAATCCGCCCCGCTTTGCGTTAGGCTTTATATGAAGTTCAAGCTGATAATCGGTTTGGTTTTGGCGGCGGTGCTCTGCGGATGCTCCGGGGCCAAGCTTTCCGTGGCCGACGAGCAAATGGCCCGCGGCGAATACTACGATGCTTCGCGCACCTATCGCAAAGTCTACAACAAGCTCACCAAAAAAGAAGAGCGAAAACAGCGCGGCGAGGTGGCGCTGAAAATGGCCGGCTGCTATACCCGGCTGTCGCAATTCCCGCGCGCCTCGGCTGCCTATCAAAATGCGTTGCGCTATGGGGTGGGGGACTCAACAACGGTTCTCGCCCTGGCCCGTTCGCTTCATGCCGAAGGGCGCTATGCGCAGGCCATTACCGCCTATGAGCAATATCTGGCCACCAATCCCGGCGATGCGTCTGCCCAGCTTGGTCTGGCCGGTGCGCGCGGTGCGGTCGATGCCAAGCTCGACCCGACGCGCTATGTTGTCAACCGCCACAAACTGCTCAATTCGCGCCGCTCGGACTATGCGCCGATGTTTGGCGGCGAAGACGACGATCAGCTTTACTACACAACCACCAACGAAAAAGTCAAGGGCGAGGCCCGCTCGGAAATCACAGGCACTAAGAAACCCGACATCTGGGTGATGAAAAAGAACGAGCAGGGCCACTGGGAAAAGCCCGAGGCGGTTGAGGGCGAATTGAACACCGACGTTGAGGAGGGAGTCTGCTCCTTCTCACCCGACGGCAATACTATGTATCTGACCCGTGCGCGCCGCGAACTCAACTCGTCGACGGTTGTTGAAATCTACACTTCTTCGCGCTCGTCGGCCTCCTGGAGCGCTCCGCAAAAGTTTGAGGTTACGGCCGACACTCTTTCCTCCGTGGGCCACCCGGCCGTAAGCCCCGACGGTCAGTGGCTTTACTTCACCTCGGATATGCCCGGCGGTCAGGGCGGCTACGACATATGGCGCATCAACCTGACCGAGCGCGCCGGCTCGCTCGAAAATCTCGGCGAGTTCATCAACACTCCCGGCAACGAGCAGTATCCCTACATGCGCTCCGATTCGACGCTCTATTTCGCTTCCGACGGTCATCCGGGCATGGGCGGCTTAGACCTTTTCCGGGCCGACCTGACGCCTAACGGCGGCTGGAAGGTCGTCAACATGGGTTGGCCGGTAAACTCGCCGGCCGATGACTTCGGCATAACTTACGCCAAAGGCTCCGAAAGCGGCTTCTTTTCGTCGAACCGCGGCGATGCCCGCGGCTATGACCACATCTACACGTTTGAACTCCCCGACCTTCAGATCTGGATCAGCGGCTGGGTGCTCGACCGCGACGAGGAGCCGGTGCCCGACGCGATTATCCGCATTGTGGGCAACGACGGTTCCAACCAGAAGGCTGTTGGCAAAGCCGACGGCTCGTTTCGCTTTCCGCTGCAGCGCGGCGTGAGCTACACAATGCTTGCCGGCGCAAAAGGCTATTTGAATGCCCGCCAGGAGTTCACCTCCAACTATGCTGAAGAAGATGCTGAATATGGCGTTGACTTCATTCTTGCCAGTATTAACAAGCCGGTGGTGGTCGAAAACATTTTCTATGACTTCGACAGCGCCAATCTCCGCCCCGAATCGGCCGAAGCGCTCGACGAAATGGCCACTATGCTGCTCGAAAATCCGAACGTCACGATTGAAATGGCCTCCCATACCGACCGCTGGGGAACCGACGAGTATAACGACGGCCTGTCGCAACGCCGCGCCAAGTCGGTTATCGACTATCTGATTGAAAAGGGAGTGACGGCCGACCGCCTTCAGCCTCAGGGCTACGGCAAGCGCCGCCCCAAGGTGATAACCAAAAAACTGGCGCGCGAATATCCGCAATTCGAGGAGGGCACTGAGCTGACGCCGGAGTTTATCGAAACTCTTTCGCCCGAGGATCAGGATGCTGCCGACCAAATCAACCGCCGCACTGAATTTCAAGTGCTGAGCATTGATTATCAAATGTTTTGATAACGGCCGATTCAAACATATTGCTGCTTGGCTCCTGCTTCACAACCGAAGTTGGCAACCGGTTGATTGCCGATGGTTTCAAGGCGGTTGTCAACCCGACGGGCAACCTGTATAATCCGCTGTCGGTTGCGCACACTATAGCCAACATTGAGGCCGGCAGGCGTTATGAGCTCCGGGATTTGGTTGAAGTTCAGGGTCTTTGGCGTTCGCTCGACCACCATACCCGCCTTGCGGCTCCAACTCCCGAAGAGGCCCTTAGTCGCATCAACGGCTCCATGCAGTCGGCTACCGAGGCATTCAGCGCTGCCAATGTTGTTATCGTTACTTTCGGAACTGCCTATGTTTTCGAGCGCAACGGCCTTGTTGTTTGCAACTGCCATAAGCTTCCGGCGCGCGAATTCGTCAGACGTCGGCTCTGCATCGAGGAAATCGTTAACGTGTGGCAGCCCATTCTTGACCGCTATCCGGAAAAAGAATTCATCTTCACCGTTAGCCCCATTCGCCATAAAGCTGATGGCCTCCATGGCAATCAGCTTTCGAAGGCAACGCTCCACCTGGCCATTGACTCTCTGCGCGGAGCGACCTATTTCGACGCTTACGAAATTCTGATTGACGACCTCAGAGACCACCGTTTTTATGCCGCCGACGATGTTCATCCGGCTCCGGAGGCTGTCGACGAAATATATAGGCGTTTTCGTAACGCCCTGACCCATAAAGCAGACTAAAAATTTTTTGAAAAAAGTTTGACAAATATTTGGTCAGTTCAGAAAAACTCCCTAACTTTGCATCGCTTTTGAGAGCAAGAGCATCGGGGTGTAGCTCAGCCCGGTTTAGAGTACGCGTC
>CAZDVP010000060.1:0-10412 GCA_964508865.1 uncultured Bacteroides sp.
GGAGTTATTGGAGTTATTGGAGCTATTGGAGCTATTGGAGTTATCAGAGTTATCTGAGTTATCTGAGTTATCGGAGATAATTGGCTCGGCGGGGGTGTGGGCGGGCTTGGGTTGGGGCTCGGGGTCCGGAGCGGGGTCCGGAGCGGGGTCCGGAGCGGGCTCGGGTTGGGGCTCCGGCTCGGGTTGGAGCTCAGGCTCGGGCTCGGCGGGCTCCGGGGCGGGTTCGGCGGGTTGGTCGTCGGGGAGTTCGATGGCTTCGAAGGCGGCGAAGGGGGCGTTGATTTCGCGGGCGAGGGAGGCATCGGGGGCGAAAGCTACCGTTTCGTCGGTGAGCACAAAAGTGCCGAGCCCAGGCACTTCAACCTGGCCATCGGCTTCCAGACGCTCGGCAACAAGCGCCGAAAGCTCCCTGACAAAGTTCTCCGCATCGGCCATTTCAATCTGAGTCAGCTTGGCTATGGTTTCGCTAAGCTGCGAAAAAACTATTAGCTTATTCATCGCCGTGGGCCAGTTTGCGCAGCTTGCCTGCAGGTTTGAAAGTCAGTTCGATTTCGGGCGGCAGAAGCATGCGGCGCCCTGTTGAGCGGTCGATAATTTCCTGCTCGTCGTGTTTAACGGCCTGAAAATTGCCAAAGGCAGGAATAGCCACTGTGTCGAGCTCGCTGCAATATTGCTTCACGGCGCGGCTGAGTGCCTCCAGCAGCGTTTCGGTGGCCTTTTTGTCGCGCCCGATCCTGCGGGCGAGTTCTGCGGAAAAGGTCTTCATTCGGTCTAAAATTCGGTTTCAACGGGCAGTTGGTTGAGCTGCTCTATGTAGTCAAGCAATTCTTCGCGTCCCTGGCCGGTTTCCGACGAGGTTACGAAAATCGGAGGCAGTTCTTCCCAGCTCTGGAGCAGTTCTTTTTTGTAGGCCTCGATATTGGCGGCTCCGGCGGTGCGGCTCAGTTTGTCGAGTTTGGTGAATACTATGGCAAACGGAACACCGTTTTCGCCAAGCCATTCCATGAACTCTATGTCGATTTTCTGCGGCTTATGGCGCGAGTCGACCAGCACGAACAGCGAGGTCATTTGCGGGCGACCGAGAATATAAGAGCTGATTATGCGCTCGAGCTTTTCGCGCTCGCTTTTGCTGCGCTGAGCATAGCCATAGCCCGGAAGGTCAACGATATACCAGCTGTCGTTGATAATAAAATGGTTAATCAGGGTAGTCTTGCCGGGGGTGGCCGACGTCATGGCCAGCTTGCGCTTGCCGGTCAGCATGTTTATGAGGCTCGATTTGCCAACGTTGCTTCGGCCGATAAACGCGTATTCATGCATCGCGTCGGCCGGACATTTGGCAACGTCAGTGTTGCTCACCTTGAATTTTGCGGAAGTTATTTGCATAGGTCTGAGGGAATAGTTTGGCAAAGTTAAGCATTTTTTCGGAATTTTATGCAATAACCCCCTAAGCGCCCAAAAGGTTTTGCGATTACGGAAATTTTTCGTAACTTTGCACCGCTATTATATATAGAAGTTAATCCATGGAATTTTCCACCTCACAGATTGCTGAATTGCTCGGCGGTTCCGTTGAAGGCAACCCCGACTTGAAACTAAAGACTTTCAACAAGATAGAAAGTGCCGGCCCCGAAGCCCTGACCTTTCTGTCCAATCCAAAATACGCTCATTTCATCTACACCACTCAGGCCGGCGCAGTGTTGGTTGCCAACGATTTCATGCCTGAACATGAGCTGTCGACCACCCTTATCCGCGTTGAGAATCCCTATGCCGCTCTGGCTCAGCTGATGCGCATGGCCGACGCGATGCTCAACACCCACCCCAGCGGCGTTGAGCAGCCCTCGTTTATTGCCGAGGGGGTTGAAGTGGCTGCCGACTGCTACGTCGGCGCGTTTGCCTATGTGGGCACCGGCGCAAAAATCGCCGCCGGAGTTAAAATCTACCCGCAAGCCTACATTGGCCGCGGAGTGAGCATCGGCGCCAACACCATTATCTACCCCGGCGCTAAAATCTACCACGGCTGCCGCATCGGCGCCAACTGCATTATCCACGCCGGCGCGGTTATCGGCGCCGACGGCTTCGGCTTCGCTCCCGAGCCCGACGGAACCTACACCAAAATTCCGCAGCTGGGCATTGTTGAAATCGCCGACAACGTTGAAATCGGCGCCAACACCACCATTGACCGCGCAACCATGGGCCACACCAGCGTTGGCCAGGGCACCAAGCTCGACAATCTCATTCAGGTTGCCCACAACGTTGAAATCGGCCGGAACACCGTCATGGCCTCGCAGAGCGGCATTGCCGGCTCGGCCAAGGTGGGCTCCAACTGCATGATCGGCGGCCAGGTCGGCATTGCCGGCCATATTGCCATAGGCGACAAGGTCAACATCGGTGCCCAGAGCGGCATCCACGCCTCCACCCCCGACGGCCAGACCATTATGGGCTACCCGGCAATCAACGCCCGCCAGTGGATGCGCAATTCGGCCTACGTTAACCGCATATCCGAACTGTTCCAGCGAGTAAGCGCCCTGGAAAAAAACAGCAAGAAATAACTCCACATAACCAGAAACTTATGAAGCAAAAAACACTTAAAAACGGCTTCACCCTCTCCGGCAAAGGCCTGCACACCGGCCTGAACATCACTGCCGAATTCCTCCCCGCTCCCGAAAACCACGGCTATAAATTCCAGCGCGTCGACGTTGAAGGCCAGCCGGTTATCGACGCAGTTGCCGAAAACGTCAAATCAACCACCCGCGGCACGGTTATCGGTCGCGGCGACACCGTAATTTCCACCATCGAGCACACCATGGCCGCGCTCTACGCCGCCGGCATCGACAATGTGCTCGTAAAGGTCAACGCCCCCGAAATGCCGATTCTCGACGGTTCCTCGCGCCAGATTTCCGACGCCATCATCGCCGCCGGAATCGAAGAGCAGGAAGCTGAAAAAGAGTTCTACGTCGTTAAGCAGAAAATCGAGGTGCGCGACGACACCACCGGCGCCTCAATCATAGTGCTCCCCGACGATAACTTCTCAATCGACACCATGGTTGCCTTCGACTCGCCCGTGATCCCCAACCAGTTCGCTTCGATGGACGATATTTCGTCGTTCTACGACGAAGTTTCCTCGGCCCGCACTTTCGTTTTTGTTCGCGAAATCGAACCGCTGCTCAAGGCCAACCTCATCAAGGGCGGCGATCTGGATAACGCAATCGTTATCTACGACAAACCCATGGACCAGGCCACGCTCGACCACATTGCCGACGAAACCGGCGCTCCCCACATCAAGGCATCGGAATTCGGCTACCTCAACAACCGTCCGCTCGAACACGACAACGAACCCGCACGCCACAAGCTGCTCGACGTTATCGGCGACATGGCCCTGATCGGCCGCCCGCTCAAGGGCCGCATCATCGCTACCCGCCCCGGCCACTCGATCAACACCACCCTGGCCAAAAGCATCCGCAAGGAACTCAAGCGCCAGGAAATCCAGGCTCCGGTCTATAACCCCAACGTTGAGCCGATCATGGACGTCAACGCCATTCGCCGCGCCCTGCCCCACCGCTACCCCTTCCTGCTGGTCGACAAGGTTATTGAAATCGGCAAGAAGCACATTGTCGGCGTCAAGAACGTTACCGGCAACGAACCGTTCTTCCAGGGCCACTTCCCCCAGGAACCGGTAATGCCCGGCGTGCTCCACATTGAAGCCATGGCTCAGACAGGCGGCCTGCTGGTTCTCAGCCAGGTTGAAGAGCCCGAACGCTACTCAACCTACTTTATGAAGATCGACAACGTCAAGTTCCGCCAGAAGGTAGTTCCCGGCGACACTCTGATTTTCCACGTTTCGTTCATGACTCCCATGCGCCGCGGCTGCGCAATGATGAAAGGCTATGCCTTTGTCGGCGAAAAAATCGTTACCGAATGTGAGTTCATGGCCCAGATTGTTAAAAACAAATAAGCCACTATGAGCAGACAACCTTTAGCAACAATCCACGCCGACGCCCGCATTGCGCCCGGAGTGATTATAGACCCGTTTGTCTACGTCGCCTCCGACGTTGAAATCGGCGAAGGAACACACCTCTACCCCGGCGCCATAGTGCTCGACGGCGCCCGCATCGGCCGCAACTGCCGCATCCACTCCGGCGCTGTTATTGCCGGCGAACCGCAGGACATGAAATTCAAAGGCGAGATAACCACGGCAGTTATCGGCGACAACACCGTTATCCGCGAGAGCGCCACGGTTAACCGTGGCACCGCCTCGAAAGGCACCACCATTGTTGGCGCCAACTGCTTGATTATGGCCTACAGCCACATTGCCCACGACTGCGTTGTTGGCGACAACGTTATTATCTCAAACGCATCGCAGGTTGCCGGCGAAGTTCAGATCGACCACCATGCGGTTATTGGCGGCGGCTCGCTGATTCACCAGTTCTGCCACATCGGCGCCCACATCATGATGCAGGGCGGCTCGCTGGTCAACAAGGACGTGCCTCCTTATATTATATGTGCGCGCAACCCGATCAGCTATGCCGGCATCAACGTTGTTGGCCTGCGCCGCCGCGGCTTCACATCCGACCAGATTTCAACGCTGCAGGAAATTTATCGCGTAATCTTTTCGAGCGACCTCAACACCACCGAGGCACTCAAAGTCGTTGAAGCCGAGTTCCCGCCGAGCGACCTGCGCGACGACGTTATTGAATTCATCCATAACTCCCACCGCGGCATACTCAAAGGCAACAACTATTAAACCGCACATAGTCAACCTCTTTGTCCGGGTCGAGCAAAAAAATCAATGCTCGACCCGAACTTTTTTGCCAAAAAATTTGCGCAGTTGAAAAAAGTGTTATACCTTTGCGGTGTAATAGTTCACTATATCACTATGATTACCGTTAACAACATCTCCTACTCCTATCCGGGCAACAGCGCTTATGCTCTGAGCAACATTTCGCTGCAGTTTGCTCCCGGAGCCATCTACGGGCTGCTCGGCGCCAACGGCACCGGCAAATCCACCCTGCTCTACTGCATTGCCGGTCTGCTCAAACCCCAGGTTGGCAACGTAATGTTCAATGAAACCGACACCTTCCGCCGCCTGCCCTCAACGCTGAGCGAAATCTTTATCGTTCCCGAAGAGTTCGACATGCCGCCGATTCTGCTGGCCGACTTCGTCAAACAAAACGCAAAATTCTACCCGCGCTTTTCAACACAACAGCTCGCAGAATACCTCAACCACTTCCGGCTGACGCCCGACATTCACCTGGGTCGCCTGTCGATGGGTCAGCGCAAAAAAGCTTTCATCGCTTTCGCTCTGGCTTGCAACACCGAAGTGCTTCTGATGGACGAACCCACCAACGGTCTCGACATTCCCGGCAAGGTTGAGTTCCGCCGCGCAGTTGTCAGCGCAATGACCGACAACCGCACCATTATCATTTCCACCCACCAGGTGCGCGACCTCGACCGTGTGCTCGACCACCTTGTAATGATCAGCCCCACCGGAGTGATTCTCGACCGCTCCATAGTTTCGCTGCAAAACGAATTCCAGTTCATTTTCACCCAAAACCCCACCGACAGCGAAAACGCCCTGTGGCTGCAGCCCGCGCTTGGCGGCTACAACGTTATCCGCCTCCGCGACGAAGGCATGGACGAAACCGACGTGAACCTCGAGAGCCTCTTTGAATTCGCATTCACCAACCCCGAAATCTTCAAAAAGTCATGAACACCGCCATTTCCGATAAGTTTTCATTCAAACGAGTGTGGACGATTACTTGCCACTACTGCGTTGCCAACGCCCGCAACCTGATTATCAGCGCCTCGGTGCTGTTCGGCCTGATGATACTCATTGCGCTGCTGATTACCAAAACGACCGGTCCGGAACTGCCCGACGTGCGCGCCGGAGGCTATGCCGTGTTCTCGCTGTTTGCCGCAGGCATTGTTTTTCCGGTTATCGGCTCGCTGACTTTCAGCAGCTACTCCACCAAGCCCAAGCGTATATCGGCCATGATGCTGCCGGCCACCAAAGCCGAAAAGTTCATTTCCATGATGCTGGTCTACGTTGTTTTCGGCAATCTGGTTCTGCTGCTGTCGCTGCTTCTCTCCGATGTGCTGTCGGCCTCGCTCTTCGGCATCAGGAGCGCCATCAGCTTCCTGCCCGACATTTTCTATAACGAGCCTGAAATGCTCAAATTCGTTCCACTTTTCTGCCTGGGCATTCTATGGCTCATGCTGTTAAGTCAGGCAATCTACATTATCGGCTCAGCCATGTGGCCCAAGCTGTCGTTTCTGAAAACCTTCATCTTCATGAACGCCTTTCAGATTATCATGGCCATTTTCATTCCGTTCTTCTCCATAGCCGACTGGTTCGGGAGCCACTTCAACAAGATATTCGATTATCTCTACGTTTATGTCGACACCCCCGACAAGCTCTATGTTGTTCTATGGTGCGTGCTCGCCTTTGCCTATCTGGTAATCCTTCCGGCAATCTACTCTCTGGCGTGGCTGCGCTTCCGCAACTTAGCCGTTGCCAAACGTTTCCTCTCCTGATTGTTAACTCCTATGCAAGCGAATAAACCCATATACCTGCAGATAGCCGAAGGCCTGGAAGACCAAATCCAGGCCGGACGCTATCCCTCCGACAGCCGCCTGCCGTCGGTGCGCGACGCGGCCGCTACATGGCAGGTCAACGTCAACACCGCCATGCGCGCCTTTGAGCACCTTGAGCGCAACGGAATCATCTATAACCGTCGAGGCCTCGGTTACTTCGTGTGTGCCAACGCCAAAGAGCTGATTACTTCCGCCCGCAAGGAGCAATTTTTTGCCACAGAAATGCGTTACTTCTTTGCTCGCCTGAGCCAGATAGGCATCACGCCCGACCAGCTGCGCGAGCTCTATTCATCGCATCTCAACGAATGATTACCCTAAAAGACATCAACAAGACCTATGCCGGAGCGGTGCCGCTCCATGTTCTTCACGACATCAACCTCCACATTAACCGCGGAGAGTTAGTGTCGATCATGGGCGCATCGGGCTCAGGCAAATCCACTCTGCTGAATATTCTCGGCATTCTCGACACCTACGACACCGGCGAATATTGGCTCGACGGCCACCTGATCAAGAACCTTTCGGAGAACCGGGCCGCCGAGCTGCGCAACAAGCTGATTGGATTTGTGTTTCAGTCGTTTAACCTCATCAGCTATAAGGATGCGGTCGAAAACGTGGCCCTGCCGCTGTTCTATCAGGGAGTTAGCCGCCGCAAACGCCGCATGCTGGCCATGGAGCAGCTCGAGCGCCTGGGTCTGGCCGACCGCGCCCACCACCTGCCCGGCGAGCTCTCGGGCGGCCAGAAGCAGCGTGTGGCCCTGGCGCGTGCGCTAATAACCAATCCCGGCATTATTCTGGCCGACGAACCGACCGGCGCCCTCGACTCCAAGACCTCAAAAGAGGTAATCCAGATTTTCCGCGAGCTCAACGCCGACCTGGGCAAAACCATAGTCATAGTTACCCACGACCCCGGCGTGGGCGAACAAACCAACCGCATAATCCGCATTGTCGACGGCCGAATCAGCAATGATTGATCTTCTTCACGAAATAGGGCAGACACTGACCAACAACAAGATGCGCACGTTTCTGACGGGCATCGCCGTTGTGTGGGGCATTTTCATGCTCATAGTGCTGTTAGGCATGAGCAACGGAGTGGTCAACTCCTTCCGCGAAAACGTTCATAACCAGGGCACCAACGTTCTGAAAATTTGGGGCGGAGTAACTTCCGAAGCCTGGCATGGCTACAAGGAAGGGCGCTACATCCAGCTCAAGGAGAACGACCTGCAGCGCATAGCCTCCGACAACACCGCGCAGGTCAGCGGAGTAACCGCCCAGATAATGAGCGAACCGCTGACCATATCCACTCCACATGATTACATGACCTCATCCTACAGCGGAGTGTTTCCGGGCGAGGCACGCCAGAGGGCGCTGAAAATGGTGCAGGGCCGCTTCATCAACGACCTCGATATGAAAGAAAAGCGCAAGGTGGTTGTTATTTCAACGCAGACCGCCGAGTCGCTCTTTGCCAACCCCGACGATGTTGTTGGCCGGACGCTGCGCATCGGCGACATGGTCTTCACTGTTATCGGAGTTAACGAATCGCGCTGGGAGCGCGGGGTCTATATCCCCTACTCCACCGCCAAGATGCTCGGCGGCAACAGCGACAACATTGACAACATAACCGTTGAGCTCAAAAACGTTGCAACAGAGGCCGACGGCACCGAAGCCGAGAACCGCACGCGCCGCTCGCTGAGCTCCGCCCATGAGTTCCGTCCCGACGACCCGAGCGCCGTTAACCTCTGGAACCAGTTCAACCAAAAGCAGCAAATGAATACCGGCATGAGCATACTCAACATAGCGGTCTGGATTATCGGCATCTTTACGCTGCTGAGCGGAATCATCGGGGTGAGCAACATTATGTTCGTCAGCGTGCGCGAACGCACCCACGAAATCGGTGTGCGCCGCGCCATAGGGGCCAAACCGCGCTCGATTCTGAGTCAGATAATTCTCGAGAGCGTGGCCATAACAACCATTTTCGGCTATGTGGGCATAGTTCTCGGCTCGATAGTGTGCGAAATCATTGCGCGCTTGACCGAAAACTCTCAAGGGTTTTCCAACCCAAGAACCGACATCAGCATTGCCCTGTCGGTCACTGTGGTGCTGATAATTTCAGGCATGGCCGCCGGCTTGTTCCCGGCCCTGAAAGCCCTTAAAATCAAACCAGTTGAAGCCCTTCGCGAAGAATGAAAACTACTCTTTTCGACCCCGAGAACTGGCGCGAAATCGGCGCCACCCTGGCGCGTAACAAAACGCGCACCTTCCTGACCGCGTTCGGCATTTTCTGGGGCACGGCAATGCTGGCCATGCTCTTGGGCGGCTCCAACGGCCTGGAACGCAAGCTGCGCTCCAACTTCGAGGGCTTCGCGACCAACAGCGCCGTGCTCTCGTCAAACCGGCGCACGGTTTCCTACCGCGGATTCAACAAAGGCTCCGTGTGGAACCTGACAACGGGCGACATTGACAACCTGCGCATGATTCCAGGAATCGACGCGGTGGCCTCGACCGGCTTTGCCGGAACGGTCAACGTTGCGGCCGGCAGGTACACAACAACCGCTTCCTGCCAGGGCGTTGACCGCGACTTCCTCAAAGCCTTTCTGCCCACTATCAATGCCGGCCGCTTCATTAACGAAAGCGACCAGCAGCAGCGCTCAAAGGTGGTTGTTATCGGAGTGAATATCGCCAACAAGCTCTTTCCGGGCGCTGACCCGGTCGGGGAGTTCATCAACGTTGGCGGCATATACTACAAGGTCGTTGGCGTTGCATCGCAGCAGGCCGAAATCCAGATTAACGGCGACAAAATCGACGACAGCATAACCATGCCTATTTCAACCCTGAATCAGGCTTTTAACCTCGGCGACTATGTTGGCGCGGCAATGATAACCGCGCTCGACGGCCACACTCCCGCCGAGCTCAAACCGCGCATTTTCCGCGCCATACGCGCCTCGCATCCAATTGCCCCCGACGACACTCAGGCAATGTTCTTTTTCGACGTCAGCGAGCAGTTCGCCATGCTCGACTCGCTGTTCAGCGCCATAACGCTCCTTGCGCTGTTTGTCGGTATCGGCACTCTCGTTGCCGGCATTATCGGCGTCGGCAACATTATGTGGGTAATCGTTAAGGAGCGCACCTCGGAAATCGGCATCCGCCGGGCCATCGGCGCCACTCCCGCCGACATTGTGACTCAGATTCTCTCCGAGGGCATAGCGCTGACCCTGGTGGCCGGCAACGCGGGCATAGTTTTTGCGGTCGGCGTTTTAGCACTGACCGAAAAACTCTCCGATATAAAGTTCCAGATCGAGTTCCCCACGGCAGTGGGAATCCTGGCAATATTCGTGGTGCTCGGCATAGCCGCCAGCATCATCCCCTCACTCAAAGCAATGAAAATAAAACCCATCGAAGCTATCAACGACAAATGAAAAAGTTTCTAAAACGAGCCCTCTGGGTGCTCATCGGCCTGCTTTTCGTGGCCACCTTCGTTTATCTCTTCCTCAACTCGCGGGGCAAAAAGGCGGAATATGAAATCGTCAGCCCGACGCCCGATGCAGTCATCACCAAGTCCACTCTGCTTACCGGCACCATTGAGCCGCGCGACGAAATCGAAATCAAGCCGCAGATTTCGGGCATCATTTCGGAAATCTACGTCGAAGCCGGCCAGCAGGTCAAGGAGGGCGACGTTATAGCCAAAATCAAAGTTATTGCCGAAGAGAACCAGCTTTCCTCGGCCCACAACCGTGTGGCCGTAGCCGAAAACGCCCTCGAGCTCCAGCGGGCCAAAGCCAAGCGCACCGCCGAGCTATTCGACAAAAAATTCGTTAGCCGCGAGGAAT
>CAZDVP010000061.1:0-10397 GCA_964508865.1 uncultured Bacteroides sp.
ACCTGACCGACGACCAGGGCTGGCGCATGGAAATGCCTCAATATCCGAAGCTCACAACTGAGGTTGCAGCCGCCAAAAACGCCTATTGGTGGGACTTCGACAACCACGCAAAATATCTGACCAACGAAACGTATGGCCCCTATTACTACACCGTTGAGCAGCTGCGCGAGGTTGTTGCCTACGCCAAAGAGCGCCACATCGAAGTGTGTCCCGAAGTCGACATGCCCGGCCATATGCAGTGCGCAATCGCCGCTTATCCTGAATTTTCAACCACTCCCGAGGGTGACCACCCGGTCCGCTACTGGCCCGGCGTGTCGACCGATGTGCTCGATATTTCCAACCCCGCGGTTATGAAGTTCCTCAAGGATGTTATCGACTACTTAGCCGATATCTTCCCCTACGAATACATTCACATCGGCGGCGACGAGTGCCCCACCTCGGCATGGGCCAATTCCGCCAGCTGCCAGGCATTTAAAGCGGAATATGGCCTCAGCTCCGACCGCGCAATCCAGAACTGGATGGTTAAGGAGCTTGCCGACTATGCCAAGAAAGACGGCCGCCGCCTGATTTGCTGGAACGAAATCATCACCACCAGCGGCGCCGACAAGCAGCTTGCCAAGGATGCCGACATTCTCATCTACGCCTGGCTCTCGGCCGGCGCGGCCAACAATCCCTCCAAGCAGGCCGCCGACCTGGGGCTGCGCTCCGTTTGGTGCTCAACCAGCCATTACTACCTCGACTATCCGCAATGGGGCGGCTCCGACGAGCCCGTTTCCATGGGCTATCCCCTCACTCTCGAAACCGTTTATAACGCCAAACCTGACTATGAAGAAGCCCGCAAGGAGCTCTACTATGGCGTTAACTGCAACCTTTGGACCGAATATATTGCCGAGCCCAAACACCTGGAATACAACGCGCTGCCTCGTATGATTGCAGTTGCCGAAACCGGTTGGTCGCCCGAGGCGAAAAAGAATTTCAACGATTTCAAAAAGCGCTTCAATGCCGACACCGAGCTGCTCGACCTGGGCAACTACACCTATGGCAAGCACTATGTCGACAACGCCTCCGGCAAATTCATGCCCGAGGCAGGCAAATATTACCGCCTCATCACTCAGGCCGCCCACGACGCCAACCGCAAGGACCGCTGCATCGAGCTGGTCCACAACGGCTGCTCGCTCATCAGCGAAAAGCAGGCCACCGTTGGTCGCCTCTGGACCAACACTCAGGCCGAGGCAGGTTCCGACCACTATGACTATCAATACTGGACGTTTGAGGCTGACCCCGCCGGCAGCGGCAAGTATGCCATGGTTAACCGCGCCGTGCCGGCCGGTTCGGTCAGCCCCAATATGCAGGGCTCAAGTGTTGAAGCCAAGTGGAACTACGATAACACCACCAAGAACTATAACTTTGTTCTCGGCGACCAGTTCAGCCAGGTTGACCTGGGCGGAGTGCTGACCATCCGCTCCGACAAAGGCTCCGACTGGTATCTGAACTGCGCTCAGGCCGGCCAGAAGCAAACAGTCAACAACTGGAGCAATCCGGTCGACGGCAACGGCGGCATGTGGCTCTTCCACCTCGAAGGCTATGTTCCCTCGGCTGAGTCGGGCATTCCGTTCACCCCGCTGACTTCGGGCGTATATACCTTCACGAGCACCATTGACCGCGGTCCGCTGGCTGTTGTCAACGGCGAACTCGAAACCGTTGGCTCCGGTCTTGTGGGCGCCACCGGCTGGGATGTGACTGCCGGAACATATGATCAGACCACCAACACCCAGACCCTTACGCTGCGCAACGCCGCCACCGGCCTCTACGTTGCCGGCCTGTCGACCACCGTTCGCGAAACCACCCAGGGCATCGGCTTCACCGACAACTTTGGCGGCAACGGCGGCTACGACGTGCTCTTCACCGAAAATCGGGCAGAAGCTGCTGCGGTTACTCTCCAGCGCGCTGCCGAAGGCTCCAACGTTTATTTCCTCAGCATCAACGGCAAGCGCCTGTTTGCCCTCGGCCCCAACTCAATCATCGAAGCCAACGGCGTAAACGCCCTCGAGGGTTCGCCGCAGCAGCAGGGCGCCGGCTGGTCGCTCGCAACTGTTGCCACCGCAATGAGGGTAACTGCTGTTGACGGTTCCGAAACGGTTGGCGTATATTATTTCTACTCAGCCGAAGCCAATGCCGGTCTGCCTCAGCAGGTTCCGTATGAACACTATGAATACGTTGGCCATACGGTCGGCGCTGTTGAAAACGGCCATCTCAACGTTACCATTAACGTGAAGCGCGTTGCCCGCGATGCCTTCATCCGCCTGACCGACACCAAAGGCCGCACATGGGAGGTTATAAAGACCAGCTGCCCCGTTGGCCAGACCTTTGCTCCCTCGGCTCCCGAGCGCCCCTATCTTACTTTTGTTGAAAACGGCCCCGTTGTTGCCGACACTGCAACCTTCGTTTACTCCACCGAGGCCTTTGCCGGAATCGGCAAGCTCGGCAAATCGGTTGGCGCGGTCAAGGCCGGCGGCGTTTATGCCATTGAAGATACCCACTCTGCGCGCCATGCTTTCCGCGGCGTTACCGGCAATGTTATCGGCGGCGTCCGCTCGGCCGAGGGCGCTTCGCCCAACTTCGTGTGGACCCTCGAAGCCAACGGCACCAACTTCAACGTTTTCAATGAGGCCACCGGACTCTACGTTCAGCAGCTCGAGCGCTCCATAGCCGCCAAAGCCGCCGCTACGCCTCATGCTTTCCGCTTCACCTACACCGCCGCCGGCGACTACTGGACAATCTATGACCCGTCGGTCGATATGTGTTGGGACGGCAACGACGACCTGACCCTCGTTGGCTGGTACTCGCCCGGCCACCAGATCCGCATCTATGAAATCGATGCCGTTACTCCTTACTATACCCTGACCATCATCGAGCGCCTCAACGGCGTTGAGTTCGCCAAGAAAACCGTTGCCGTCAAGGCCGGCCAGAGCTATAAATTTGCCGCCAACTCCCGCCCCGGCAAAGACCTGGTGAACGTTACCGGCCATGAAGACCTCGACAATATATACGCCCACAAGCAGATAGTCGTTGACTACACCGACGCCGCCGGCATCAGCGAAGTTGCCGCCGATCAGACTCGCTCCGCCTCGGGCATCTACGACCTCAACGGCCGTCGCCTCAACAAGATTGTGCGTCCCGGCGTGTATATCATCAACGGAACCAAAACACTCGTGAAATAATGAAACTCCGCAATCTATTCCTCGCCGCCGGCCTGAGCCTTTGCGCTCTCGCCGCCGGCGCCGCCGAAAGGTTTCTCAATCTGACTCCTGCGCCGAAGGAAATCACCGTTGGCGAGGGCGACTACAGGCTGCCGGCCAAAATGACAGTGGCCGTCAAGGGCCTGCCCGAGGATATGGCCGCTGAAGCCGGCCGCTTTGTCGAAGCCCTCAATGCCGCCACCGGCCTAAGCGCCCGAACCGTCAACAAAGCCAAAGCCGACCTGACAGTGAAGGTCGATGCAACGATTGCCCCCGAAGGCTACCGCCTCGATGTTGACAAAAAAGGCATCACCCTGGCCGCATCGGCTCCCGCCGGCCTCTATTTCGGGTTCCAGACAATCAAAAAGCTGCTGCCGGCCAACGTTATGGCCGGAGTGAACCGCCCGGGCGACTATACGCTTCCCTTCGTGGCCATCAACGATGAGCCGCGCCTGGAGTATCGCGGTTTCATGCTCGACGTTAGCCGCCACTTCTTCGACGTTGACGAAATCAAGCGCATCATTGACCTGATGAGCTACTACAAGATGAACAAATTCCACTGGCACCTGACCGACGACCAGGGCTGGCGCATTGAAATGCCTCAGTATCCGAAACTGCAAACCGTCGGCGCCACCGCCAATAATGTTCAGATTGTTGACCGCCACACCAAAACCGAATACTGGCTCAATAAGCCCTACGGCCCGTTCTACTACACTCAGGATCAGCTGCGCGAAATCGTTGACTACGCCGCCAAGCACCATATCGAAGTGATTCCCGAAGTTGATATGCCCGGCCACACCATGGCGGTTATGGCTGCTTATCCGGAATTTTCAACCTATCCCGACGGCGAGCATAACGTAGCCGTTACCGGCGGCATTTATGCCGACGTGCTCAACGTTGCCAATCCGGGTGCCATGCAGTTCGTTCGCGATGTTTGCGATGTGCTCATCGATATTTTCCCCGCAACCACCATTCATATCGGCGGCGATGAATGCCCCGACACCAACTGGGTGCGCATCGACGAAAATGGCGAGATTATCGGCGGCAACGACGAGTGCATTGCCCTCTACAAGCAAATGAACATGACCCACCCGCGCCAGCTGCAGAGCCACTTCGTTCAGCAGGTGAGCGACTACGTCAAGTCCAAAGGCCGCCACGTTGCTTTCTGGAACGAAGCCATTTCGGCCAAGGGCACCGACGTTGACAAGGTGCGCGAAACCGATGCCCTGATTTATTGCTGGGTCGGCCCGGATGCGGCTGTTGACCTGGCAACCTCCATGGGCCTGCCGGTGGTCTATACCCCTATCAGCAAGCGTGGCCCCGAAAAAGGCTCGTTCTACATCAACCGCTCGCAGGACCCCAACGATCCGCCGGCCAACGGCTATAAGTGCGACGACGTCAAAACCGTTTATGCAACCGTTCCGTTCACCGAAAAGGCACTGGCCGAACACCCCGAGCTCTGCAAGGGCGTTCAGGGCACTTTCTGGACCGAACGCGTTGCCGACCGCGAATATCTCGAATATCTGGCGCTGCCCCGCCTGCTGGCCATTGCCGAAATCGGCTGGACTCCCCAGGAGGGTCGCAGCTGGGAGTCGTTTCGCAAGCGCATGAGCGCCGACCGCGAACTGCTCGACCTCAACGACTATAAGTATTCGCCCTACCATATGGAAGGCTATGAGGCCCCGACCGGCCCCGCCGCTCAAATGGAACTGCCGAAAAAGGGCGTTTGGTATCGCGTGGTTTCCAACGCCGAGTCGCCCCGCGGCGGCCGCGTGTGGGAGCTGACCGCCGACGACGTTCTGACCACCACCGACCGCATTTCGCAGAAAACTGACCCCGACTACGACCGCCAGTGGTTCCGCTTCGAGGAAGCTCCCGGCTATCCCGGTCGCTACTCGATAGTCTGCAAGGCCGACTCCACCGGCTCGCTGCGCGGTGCGCCCACCGAAGAGTCGCCCGCAGGCCGCTGGACCTATCAGTCGGGCGCCAAGAATCCGGTGTTTACCTTCTCCAATCTCCACTATGGCAATAACACCGGCGGCACCCACTGGTATGGCATCCACTCCAACGACACCGGCAACAATCAGTTCATGAACGCCGGCCAGGCCTCGCAGGGCTTCAATGTTAATATCTACAATAACCCGGCCGATGGCTCGCACTCCTGCTATTGGACCTTGATTGCCGAGGGCGGCCCCGACGTTGTCGTGATTCCCGCCATGGCTTATATATTCTTCTGACATGAAAATCAAACATTTGCTTCTTGGTCTGACGCTGGCAGTTGCTGCCGGCGTTCAGGCCGAAACGTTTATTAACCTGACTCCGACCCCGAAGCAGACGACCGTTGCCGACGGTTCATATAAGCTACCCAAGGGGCTGACGGTCAGCTATCCGACCGAAGTCAACATGCCTATGGGCAACGAGGTCGAAAAGTTCATAACCGCGATTAACCGCGCAACCGACCTCGACGCAACGACCGTTGGCGACGCCACTGTTATCGGCAATATCCACGTTGATGTTCTCGACGGGGCTGCCGTTGGCGCCTACACCATCAGCATCACCCCCGGCGGCATTAAAATCGCAGCCGGCGAACCCACCGGCCTTTACTATGCCTTCCAGTCAATCAAAAAGATGCTGCCGGCCAACGTTATGGCCGGAGTGAAGGTTGAAGGCGCCGACTACTCGCTTCCCTGCGTTGAAATTGCCGATGAACCGCGCTTTGAGTATCGCGGCTTCATGCTCGACTGCTCGCGCCACTTCTTCCCGATCGACGACATCAAGCGCATGATCGAGGCGATGAGCTACTACAAGATGAACAAGTTCCACTGGCACCTGACCGACGACCAGGGCTGGCGCTTTGAAATGCCCGACTATCCGCGGCTGCAAACCGTTGGCGCTACCGCTCCGAACTGCCAGATTGTTGACATGTGGACCAAAACCGAATATTGGCTCAACAAGCCCTACGGCCCCTATTTCTACACTCAGCAGGAAATGCGCGACCTGGTGGAATTTGCCGCCGAACGCCATATCGACATCATCCCCGAGGTTGAAATGCCCGGCCACCTGAGTGCGCTCATGGCCGCTTATCCGGAATTTTCGCTCAATCCCGCCGGCGGCCATAATGTTGCATCGACCGGCGGTATCTATGGCGACGTTCTGAATCTGGCCAACCCCGCGGCAATCAAGTTCGCCGAGGATGTTATCGATGCCCTGGCCGATATTTTCCCCTCCGAAATCATTCATATCGGCGGCGACGAGTGCCCCGAAGGCGGCTGGGTGAAAATCGACGGCAACGGCAAGGTTACCGGCGGCAACGACGAGTGCATTGCCCTATATAACCGCGAGGGAATGACTCATCCGCGCCAGTTGCAGAGCTATTTCACCAAACATCTGGCTGACTATGCCGCCACCAAAGGCAAGCGCCTGGGCGTTTGGAACGAAAGCATAACCGCCGGCGGAACCAACGAGGAACTCATCAAGTCAACCGGTGTTACCGTTTGGTGCTGGACCGGCGCCGAGGGTGCGGTCAACAAGGCCGTTCAGCTTGGCCTGCCGAGCATCTACACTCCGATTTCCAAATCGTCGGACACCAAAGGCTCGTTCTACATCAACCGTTCGCAGGACCCCAACGACCCGCCGGCCAACGGCTATAAGTGCGACGACGTCAAGTCGGTTTACCAGACCGTTCCCTTCACCACCGAAGCGCTCAAGGCCAAGAATCAACATCTGGCCTATGGCGTTCAGGGCACTTTCTGGGCCGAACGCGTCGGCTATCGTGAATATCTCGAATACCTGGCCCTGCCCCGCCTGCTGGCCATTGCCGAAATCGGCTGGACCCCGCAGAACCGCAAGAACTGGGAGTCGTTTCAGAAGCGCATGAGCGCCGACCGCGAGCTGCTCGACCTTAACGGCTACCTCTATTCGCCATATTGGATGCTCGAGCGCGAGGAACCGACTCCGCAAACCTGCCCGATGCCGCAAATCAAGCCCGGCATGACCATCGAACTCAAGAGTCTGGCCGAAGATTTTGCCGGCGCAACCATGGCCGACAATGGCGCTTCGGCGCTGGCCTATGCGCCCGACTCATGGGGTAAAACCGTATGGACCGTCGAGGCGGCCGACTATAATGCCCAGGGCGACACCGTTACGCTGCGTTTGCGCAATGCCTTTACCAACCGGGCGGTTTCCGGCCTGACGACCGGCTCCATTTCCGGAATGAACCGCGGAGTAGAACTCGGCTCCGAGGCATGCAACATCAAGGCCTGGCGCCCGCGCCCAGACCTTAACGGCGGCCTTATGCTGGCAATCGACGGCCTGCCGCTCTGGTGCGTGCCGACCGATGCAACCACCGCCGCCCAAACCATCCGCGCCGGCGAGAACCGCTACGAAGGCTCGGGCGTTTCGCCTCAGCAGGGCGCCTGGTTCGAAGTAACTGAGGTTCGGCCGGTTGAGGTTACCTGCGTCGACACCGAAGGCAACACACTGCTCGTCGCAACTTGCGGCGTTGCCGACGGCGCGGCACTGCCCGCCCCGGGAATTGCCGATTTCGAACCGGTTCTGATCGAAGGAACAACCATTACCTACCGCCGCTCGGCCAACCGGGTCAACTACGTAGGGCGCACCGCCAACGGCGCTTATGTTGACGTGCGCTCGGTTTCGGTTCCCGTAGGTCAGGCAGTTGAGGTTAGCGCTCCCGAAGTTGACGGCTTCACTCTGGTTCAGGCCGGAACGGCTGAGCAGCAGCCCGACGGTAGCTATGTTGTCAACTCGATTTATGAAACCGATGCCGCTCTGGGCGTTAAATATCCGATGAACAGACTCAATGCCATAGAGGCCGGCAAGGCATATCTGATTCGCGATGCCCATGCCGACCGCAACGCCTTCCGCGCAGCAACCGCTTCCAAAACGGTTAATGGTGCCAAACAGGCACTGAACGTCAGCCCGCTCTTCACTTGGATTCTCGAGGCCAACGGCGCCAAGTTCAAGGTCAAGAACCTGGGCAGCGACCTCTATGTGCGCACCCTCGAGCGCTCGCAAACCGCCAAACTGGGCACTACCGGCGAATCGTTTACGTTCACCTACGATGTTGATCACTGGAATGTGCTCGGCTCCAACGGAATGTATTGGGACGGCCTCGACAATCTCGACCTCGTTGGCTGGAACGGCGGAACGGGTCATCCGATTGAAATCTATGAATTCATGGCCGCGCCGTTCTATCGCGTCAACGTTACCTACGTCGATAACCACGACAAAGAGCTCGGCACCGCAACCCGCTTTGCCGTTTCGGGTCAGCGCCATGTGCTGGAAATGCCCTATCGCAAGGGCTACCTCATCACCGACGTTAAGGGCGACGAGCAGCTTCAGCAGGTTAACGGCGATGTTGACGTCACGATTGTCTACACCAAGGAGGACGAGCTCTCGATCAGCGATCTTCAGGCTCCGGACGCTCCCGCCAAAATCTATGACCTGCAGGGCCGGCGAGTAGTCTGTCCCGCCCGCGGCCTCTACATTGTTAACGGCGGCAAGGTTCTGCTCCGCTAATTCGGAATTAGTAATTAGAAATTAGCAATTCAAGCGCGTCCCCTCCCGGGCGCGCTTTTTTTAGGCGGTTGTGGGGTGAATATTCGGGAATTTTTTGTAACTTTGCGCCAAATCGAGTTACAATTATGCAACAGAAAATCATTATTCTGGATTTCGGTTCGCAAACTACCCAGCTCATTGGCCGCAGAGTGCGTGAGCTCAACACTTATTGCGAAATCGTTCCGTACAATAAATTCCCCGAAGGCGACGATTCGGTTATCGGCGTGATTCTGTCGGGTTCGCCTTTCAGCGTTTATGACGAAAAGGCGTTTAAAGTAGATGTTAACGCGCTGCGGGCCAAAGGACTGCCGATTCTGGGTATCTGCTATGGCGCCCAGCTGATGGCCTGGGAAAACGGCGGCAATGTTGAGTCCGCCCCCTCGCGCGAATATGGCCGCGCCCGCCTCGACATGGTGCAGGCCTCCAACCCGCTGCTGACCAACATTGAAAAAGGCGCGCAGGTTTGGATGAGCCATGGCGACACCATTACGCAGCTGCCGGCCAACTTCTCCATTATCGCCTCGACGGCCGAAGTGCCCGTTGCCGCCTATCAGATTGATGGCGAACGCACCTGGGGCGTGCAATTCCACCCCGAAGTTTACCATAGCGAATGCGGAATGCAGCTGTTGCGCAACTTTGTGGTCGACGTTTGCGGCTCCAAATGCGACTGGAGCGCCGAATCGTTTATCGACTCCACCGTCAAGGAGCTTCGCGCTCAGCTTGGCGACGACAAGGTTGTGCTCGGCCTGAGCGGCGGCGTGGATTCAACGGTTGCCGCAGTGTTGCTCAACAAGGCCATTGGCCGCAACCTGACCTGCATTTTCGTTGACCACGGCATGCTGCGCAAAAACGAATTCTCCGATGTTATGAAGGCCTACGAAGGCCTCGGGCTGAACGTTATCGGCGTTGATGCCTCGGCTGAATTCTTTGCCGAACTGGCCGGAGTGACCGACCCCGAGCGCAAGCGCAAAATCATCGGCAAAGGCTTCATTGATGTTTTTGACCGCGAGGCTCATAAGGTCAGCGACGTCAAGTGGCTGGCTCAGGGCACAATCTACCCCGACTGCATCGAGTCGCTGTCGATTACCGGCACCGTTATCAAGAGCCACCATAACGTTGGCGGCCTTCCCGAAAAAATGAACCTTAAGCTCTGCGAGCCGCTGCGTCTGCTCTTCAAGGATGAAGTCCGTGCCGTTGGCCGCGCTCTGGGCATTCCCGACCGTCTGATCAAGCGTCATCCCTTCCCCGGCCCCGGTCTGGCGGTGCGCATTCTCGGCGACATCACCCCCGAAAAGGTAGCAGTTCTGCAGGAAGCTGACCATATTTTCATCGAGGGCTTGCGCCAGTGGGACCTCTACGACAAGGTCTGGCAGGCCGGCGCCATTCTGCTGCCGGTTCAGAGCGTGGGTGTTATGGGCGACGAGCGAACCTATGAGCGCGCCGTTGCTCTGCGTGCCGTAACCTCGACCGACGCCATGACCGCCGACTGGGCTCATCTGCCTTATGAGTTCCTGGCCAAGGTTTCGAACGAAATCATCAACAAAGTCCGCGGCGTCAACCGCGTCTGCTACGACATCTCCT
>CAZDVP010000062.1:0-10375 GCA_964508865.1 uncultured Bacteroides sp.
CCACGACCCCAACATTAAAAGTGTTGTGCTCTACCAGCTGAGCTAGCGAATCTCCGTTTTTGACGGTGCAAAGTTAGGGAGTTTTTTTGAGGTGTGCAAGTTTTTTTGCGATTTTTTTGTCGGGGAGTGTGATTTTTGTGGTTTTGTGCGTTATAAGTGTATGAGTGATTTTGAATTGGAGTATCATCCGTTTGCGCCGTTTGTGCCCACCGGGGCGCGAGTGTTGTTTATGGGCACTTTTCCGCCGCAGCCCAAGCGGTGGGCCATGGAGTTTTATTACCCGAACCGGACTAATGATTTCTGGCCGATGATGGGGCTGATTTTTTATGATGACCGGCGTGCGCTGCTGTCGGCCGACGGCCGTGGTTTTGATTTGGAGCGAATCAAGGGTATGCTGCAGGAGCATCATCTGGCGCTGAGCGATACCGGGCGCGCTGTTCGCCGGCTGCGGAATAATGCGTCGGATAAGTTCCTGGAGATTGTAGAGCCGGTTGACTTGCAGGGGCTTTTGGCGCAGATGCCGGAGTGTCGGGCCATAGCCACGACCGGCGAGAAGGCGGCGGAGATGGTTGCGACGCTGACCGGCACCGAGCCGCCGCGAATGGGCGAGCGGGTCGAGGGGCCGGCGGGGTTGAGTTTGTGGCGTATGCCGTCGACGAGCCGGGCTTATCCGCTGGCGCTGGAGCGGAAGGCCGATTATTATAGGGAGCTGTTGCGCCGGGAGGCTATTTTGCCCTGAGCAGGCGCACGGCTTCAATCAGTTCGCGCAGGGCGCGGGCTTTGAAGAGAAGGGATATTGCAAGATAGAGGGTGGGGTAGATGAGCAGAATGAGCCAGGGGGTCAGGCCGGTTAGGGTGATTGCCCAGTAGGAGATAAGGGTTATGGCGGCGGTCAGCAGGGCCACGGGGAGGATTGCGCGTAGCTGGGTGGAGAGGCGGAAGCCAACGTATTTGGAGGCGAGGTAGCCGTTGGTGAGGAATATGTTGAGGTTGCTGGCGGCCAGGGCCCAGAGCAGGCCGTAGATGCCGAAGTTCATGCCAATGAGCATCAGAACGAGCAGTGCGCTCCATTTGTAGAAGCTCCAGCGGAATAGGGTGCGGCTGTGGCCTTTGGCGGCTACGGCATAGAAGTTGATGTTTTGCAATGCAACGAAGAAGCCGCCGCAGCAGAACACCCGGAAATAGGGCGCGGCGGCAACGAATTGGGCGCCGTAGAGCAGGTTGAACACCGGTTCGGCCAGCAGGATGAGCATGGCGATTATGGGGAAGATCAGAAAGGCCACTACGCGCATGTTCATTGCCAGGGTCTGGAGCAGGCGCCGGGAGTCGTCTTGCAGCTTGCTATAGAGCGGAAACATTACCTGCACAATGATTTGAGGGATGTGGTAGCTGGAAATCTGGTCGGTTTTCTGGGCCTGAGAGTATAGGCCGAGCTGAGCCGAGGAGAAGCGGCGGGCAACTATCAGATATTGCACCTGGTTGCAGCCGACCTGAAGGAGGTTGGCGGCAAGGAGATAGCCGCCGTAGCCGAACAGGGCGCGCATGGTTGCCATAGAGAATGTTAGCGACGGACGCCAGCGGCCAAGCACGAAAATCAGCAGGCACTGCAACGCGCCGGTGGAAACCTGGCCCCAAACGAGCGAATAGGCGCCGAAGCCGTGTGCGGCCAGATAGATTGACAGCGCTCCGCCCGCAATGGCGGCCGAAATGTTGATTGCGGCCAGGGTTGCGAAGCGAAATTCCAGACGCAGTTTGGCGAACTGGGTAACGAACACGGAGTTGGCGATGACTATGAGCCCCATGGCGCGCGTGATTCCAACCAGCTGGGGCTGGCGGCAGAAGTCGGCAATCAGCCCTGAGGAGAGGTAGAGCAGACCGTAGAGCACCAGCGCCAGGCCGAGGTTCCAGAAAAAGACCGTTGAGAAGTCGGTTTGCGTTGGGCTCTTTTTCTGAATGAGGGCCGAGCCGAATCCGCCGTCGATGAGCACGTTGGATATGTTGGTGAACACATAGACCGTGGCCATCAGGCCGAAGTCGCTTCGGGTCAGCAGGCGGGTCATTACGATGTTGACCGCAAAGGTCACGGCCATAACCGTGATGCGGTCAACTGTGGCCCACACCGAGCCCCGGGCGGCTTTATGTGCTAATTTGTCAGACACTTGGCCAGCGCCGAAGTCAGCAGAGAGTTGTCGTTGCGGTTGCGGATTGCCAGGCGGATGAACTGCCTGTCGGCGCCGAAGCCTTTTTTGGTGGAGCAATCCTTGATGAGGATATTGAAGTCGGTCAGCAGCCTGAGCGTCAGGTCGGCCGAATTGGCGCCGCCGGTCAGCTCGCAGAGGAAATAGTTGGCTTGCGATGGGAATATGCGCAGATTCGGAATCGCTTCGAGCTCTTTGAGGAACAGCGAGCGTTCTTTTCGGAACTTTTCGCACGAGCGGCGGTAGTCCTTTTCATATTTGTTGAAAATCTGCATATAGAACTCCGCAAAGGAATTGATGTTCCAAATTGCAACATCGCTGCGCAGGGCGCGAATAAGTTCCCAATCGGCCGAGGCGAGGATTCCCAGGCGCAGGCCGGGAACGCCGTAGCTTTTCGAAATCGACTTCATTACGCAGAGCGTCGGATAGGCTTCGAGCAGCTCAGGCGAGAGCAGGCTGGCCGGTTGGTCGGCAAAGTCAACAAACGATTCGTCGACAATCAATCGCACGCCCTTTTGCTGAGCCCAGGCGGCGAGCTGCAGCAGGCCGTCGCGGTCAATGAAGTTGCCCGAAGGATTGTCGGGATTGACAATCAGCAGGTTCTCTACCGGGTTGCGGCTGAAAAAGTCGATCAGCTCGGCGGCGGTGTAGGCAAAGCCGTTGCCGGCGGGCATGAAGCGGACAATGCGCTCCTGAGGCAGACGGTTGGGGTATTCCTCAAACGTTGGGTAGATTATGCCGATTTTGCCGTCAATGAGCCCCATGAGGCTCTTGATGAGCTCAGCGGCGCCGTTGCCAACAACTACCTGCGAATGGCGCAGACCGAAATATTTCGACGCCAGCAGCGAGTTCACATCCATTCCCGACGGATAGTTGCGCAGCAGGGTGTCGAAATTCGCTTTCATTTCGTCGACCATGCGCGGCTGCGGGAAATAGGGGTTGACCAGATAGCAGAAGTCAATCACCCCGGGGTAGCGCCAGTAGCCGCCATAGGCGCGCTGCATTTTTTGCAGCCGCTCCTTGGGCTCGGCGAATATGGTTTCGGCAATGCGCAGGTCCTGAACGTCGTCGATTTCATACCAGGGCAGGTCGCCGACGGGCAGTGCCTTGATACCGGAATTGTCGATCAGGGTTATCACGCGGAGCACTTGCTCATAGTACTCATTCTCGCCCAGAACCCGAATGTAGGCCTCGAGAAAGGGCAGATAGTGGTCGGTTGTGAACGAGCGCGAGAACTTGTAGATGTTGACCGTTTTATAGTAGTGGGCCGTGTCGGCGTAGCTGAAAGCGGTTTTCGGGATGAAGTTAACAATGTTGCGGTCGTTGTCGATGCGCACCATCGTTCCGTCCATCCAGGTCTGATATTTGGCCACGAGGGCCACGTTTTCATCTTCCGAATCGAGGGCAAGCCTGAGAACCTTGTCGTCGAAAATCAGGTCTGACTCGAGCAGCAGGGTTTCATCTTCGGCCATGAGCTCGTGGGCGAGCCAGAGGGAGTAGATGTTGTTGGTTTTATCGTAGACCGAGTTTTCGATGAACACGATGTTCAGCCCGGGGTGGTTCTCGGCAATGTGGCGGCGCAGGTTTTCGGCGCCGTAGCCAACAACAACGATTATGCGCGTCAGCTCTAACGAAGAGAGCTGACGCAACATGCGGTCAATGAGGCGCGTGCCGTTGACCGGGAGCATACATTTGGTGTTCTCGGCGGTGAATTCGCCAAGTCGCCGACCCATGCCGGCTGCCAGAATCAGTGCTTGCATACGGTAGGCGCCGGGTTACTTAACAAAGATTTTGCGGACGGTGCCGTTTGCGGTGCGTTCAATGTTTACGCCGCGAACCGGGGCCTGGAGCTTGCGGCCGTTGAGGTCGAAGTAGGCTGCGGCGCCGGAGTCGGAGCCACGGACTTCATCGATGCCGCTTTCCTTGACTACCACGTGCTTGCAGGCTGCCTGCTCAATCATGCCGTTTGCATCGTTGATCAGCATAACAACAACGTCGCATTCATTACCGGCAACCTTGGCGGAGCTGATGGAAACGGAGTAGTCATAAGTGGTTCCAGATTCAATTTCCGCAGGAATAGAGCCATCAATACCGTTCCAGGTTTTGATTTCGCGGGCAACATCGTTGAATTTAACAGAAGGGCGCGCTACAGTTGAGAACTCTCCCCAGCCTGCGGTGCCATACAGGTAGTTTTCCTGACGATATGGCCCGACTGAATCTTCCTTAACAACAACGGCTAAGCGATAGTTGGCGTTGCCGGATATGCCGAAAGTCGTTTTGGTGTCGACATCAATCGTGGCGTTTTCAGGATTAACGCTTGTGTTGAAGTCAATTGTCGCGATTGCTGGCCATGAGGAAATCAGCATGTGGCACATGTTGAAATACATTGTATTCTGTTGGGCGCTTTGAAAAAATCCCATACCTATATAGCGGTTTACGTAGTACTGAGGGAAGCCGCTGATGTATTGGTTAACGAATCCGGCATAGCTCGAAGTGGCCATGGCATCGGAATCGTGGACACCGATAACCATGAGGTCGTCATACTTAGCTCGCATGCTTTCAAGCAGAACATAGCCCATCGGACACCAGCCGCACCATGTTCCGGTTGCTTCTTCAACAACCATTGCGCGGGCTGCTTCTTTGCCGGGTTCAATAATGCTGATGTTTGCAGTTATTGTCTGAGGCTCTTCGTATGAGTTCGGCTGACCGTTGACTTCAACTATTTTGGCTGTAATGGGAATTGCAAAACCTGTGGCATCGGTTTTGGTAAGCAACATTGCATAGTCGGAGGCCAAAGAGTTCAAGGGGGTATCGAAAGTATACGTAACGGTTTCTTCAATGCCATTGACTGAGTAAGCTATTCCTACTGAGGTTATATCGTTGATGCCAAAATTCTTGACTTCAATGTCTACTTCAAAATCTTCGCCGGCGATTGCTGCGGGAGCAGGTTCGAGCACAGTTGCGTCAGCCATGTTGGTGGGGGTTGATTCAAGAACAGCATCTGCACTCATGCAAAGGTTGCAGGGAAGACCTATTTCCGTGCCGGTCTTGAAACTTGGTTTCTGACCGGGTTTGGCGGTTCCAATATGGTTCAAGTCGTAAAAGGGATCACCGTTATCAGCGACGATATAGAAAAGAGCTGTTGATTCTACATTATATGCAGTGTGGAAAATCATTTCGTAGCCGAAATAAACTGGAGTAGAGCCGTCGATAACGTAGGGCGTTTTGAGGGGTACTTTTGTGACCTGACCTCCATTGGCGCCGAGTTTGGCCGATTGGCTGTAAACGGGATCGGCCTTGAGGTCGGTGTAGATAAGCACCCGAACAGAGTCCTGCAGGGTGTTCTGATATTGTTTGTTGCTCGGGTTGACTATGTTGATAGCAGTAATTTTAGAAGCGGAAAGATTTTGAGTGAGTTCCAGAGGCAACTCAGTGAGTTGATAAATGCATGTGCCTTCCGACATTGAGCCCAGAGAATAGAGTCCTGCAATATTTCCGCAGAAACTGAGTTCGGCGTTTTCGGAACGTGAGGAAACCGGTTTTATATTTTCAGAAGAAAAACTCTCTAACTTATTTAATTCGGGATTGATTACCGGAGGAGCGACCTTGTGCAGGCGGGGTGCGGCAGCGGCGCTGACCGTTGCTGCCAGGGCAGCGACTAATAGCAGTTTCTTAAACATAATGAATTAGTGAATAATAATTGATTCTATAGTAAGGCCACAAAGTTAAGGATTTTTCGGCAAATTGGCAAGTCGGGCATTCAGTTTGGCGCGCAGAGCGGTGTCGGCCGGTGCGAGAATCCAGGGCTGGAGCTGGTTGAGCGAAACTGCAACCGAGCAATTCAGCGCGGGATATTCGGCGGCAATCCGACGGGCAATCATAGAATTGGCCACTGTCAGAGGCACCGAGTCGGCGCCTAAGGCCAGCTCCGTCAGTAGGCGTTCGGCCGTTGCCGGGCGTTCAACAATGTTGATAGTGTCGCCGATTTCGCGGCTGAGGTTGCGCAGGCGGGCAACTATGGGTGAGCCCTGGGGAACTACAACCGTTTTGCCGCCCAGTTCGATGGGCGACGTTATGGGCACAGAGATCGAATCGGCGCGCTGAACGAGCACTTGGCGGTCAAAATATATCGGGTCGGTGAAAATATATTCTTCGGCCGAATCGGCAGTTTGCGGCATGTCGGCAATCACCAGGTCGTAGCGCCCCTGTTTGAGCCCGCGCAGACCCTCGGCAGGGTTAGTGATGGGAAAGAGGCGGAAGGGGATTTGGAGCGCACGGAGGGTTTCGTAGTCAAGGCCGGCGAGTGAGTCGCCGTCGGCATAGAACGAGCCGGGAGCATATTGGATTGCAACGCGCAGGGTGTCGCCCGGAGCCGGTTCGACTCCGGCGTCCCCCTGGCCGCATTTTTTCAGGCCGAACATGGCGGCCAGAGTAATGACCAGCAGGCCAATGTAGAGACCCACCGGCTTAGTTTTCAGTTGTTTCATAATTGAAAAACGCTTAGGCTCAGCGGTTAGTTCGCAAAATCAACGCAGAGGCCGAACAGGAAACGCGCCGGATTGAGCGGATAGTTCAGGGCCGAAAAACTGTTGGTGCCTCCGAAAAGTCCCTGATTGGCATGGGAGTAGAGAACGTAGAATTTAACCTTTTTCAGCTTCAGGTTGGCGTAGACGTCCATTATCGGATAGTTGCCCGCCTGCTTGATCCAGCAGTTGGTGAACGACATTATGGCCGGATTGTAGCCCAAGGCCGAATAGCTGGTCATATAGGTCAGGTCGGCGCCTATCTGAGCATAGAGCGTGGCAACGCGGAAACGCAGGTAGAGGTTGGTCATCAGAGTGAGCTGGGGTAGGGGAACAACGTGCTGGTTGCTTGAGCGCTGGTAGGTGACTTTATTGTCCCAGTTGAAAATACCGAAGCGCAGGGGCTGGTTGAGCGAGGCACTGAAAATCTGAACGTTGCCGCCGAACTGCTCAGGCACTCCCGCTTCGTTGAAATAGACCAGATTCTGAACGTTTTCCAGGCCGACGTTGATCAACGTTCGCGACACCGGAATCTCAACTATGCCGCCGAAGCGCAGGCGGCGGGTCTTGCCGAAGTCGTTGTTCCAGATATAGTGGTTGGAAACGAACTGGCGGAGAAAAAACGAGGGCTTGCGGTTCGAAAAATCAACGTAGCCGCGCACCATGGCGGTGTCGCGCACCAGACGGAAGCGCAGGTCAACGTTGCCGCTGACTTCCACCTCGCCGGCTTTTGCTCCGGCAATGCCGATGCGGGCGTTGGCCGCATAGCGCAGCAGTCCGCCCTGCTGTTTGGCCAGACGTCCGCCAACGAACAGCGAGTTTTCGACCACTTTCGGGGCCACCGGCAGGGATATGCCCGGCAGGGTGTCGGCCGGGGTCTGGCGGTAGCGTGCAATTTCGTGCATCGCATAGGCCGAGAGGCCGAACTTTGCCCACTTGTTGAAGCCTTCGAGCAGCTCCATGCCCAGGGCGTTGCGCATGGCCCACTGGCCGGTTTGGTCAAAGGTCAGGTCGGTGAAATATGTTTGCGGGAAAAAGGAGTTGTCGGAGCTGCTGTTGTCGGTGAAGCGGTGTTCGTCCATTCTGAAATCGAAGGTCCAGAAGGCCTGACTGACAGGCACGAACACCTCGACCGAATCGTCTTCCTCGTCGATGCGCGTAAAGCCCATGCGGTAGCGGTTGGTCATCCAGAACTCATGGCCTCGCACCTGACTCTGGGCCGCGCTGAGGTTCACCGGAATCTGCTTGGTGCCGATCGACGACGAACCGCCCTGAACCGAAGCCGGGTCGGTTATGTAGCGCGGGTCGGTGATTCCGCCGTTTTCGAAGTTAACGGCGCTCCAGTTGTTGAGCATGGCCATCATCTGATAGCGGTCGCCGAGATACGAGCCCGACAGCCCCCAGTTGAAATGCTTGCCCGACTGGTTTTCATACATGCCGCGGCTATAAAGATAGCTGAGCCACGCGCCCACCTGGGCCTGTTTGTTGATGTTGCCGCTGAAGCGGGCACGCAGCCAGTCCTGGGTGGTTTGCGATGAGCCGCCTGTGTTGAAGCTCATAAGGGTCATCGGCACCCGGGTGTTGAAAAACGGAGTGTTGTCGACCCGCGGCAGATAGGGGTGGAGCGCATCGTTGAAAAAAAAGTCGCTCTGGGCCGGGCGCTCGAAATAGTTCATATATTGGCCCTCGGAGCCGAGGTTGCCGGTAATGGCCGAGGCGTAGCCGAACTGCAGGCGCGGAATGGCAACCGACTGGGCATAGTTGTCTAAAACAGTGTCGATTTCGGCTGCGGTGCGCGTTGCCAGAATGGGGCTCACCGTCCATGACTTCTGGGCGGCTATGGCTTCGGCCCACTCCTGTTTGGCGGTGATGCGCTGAACTTTTTCGCGGTCGCGGTCGGAGCTGCCGGCGCCGGAGGTTTCCGACTGGGCCGACACGCAGGGTGCGGCTGCGGCGACAATAGATAATATGAGGGCAATGCGCTTCATTCGGTGCAAAGTTACGAAAAAATCTCATAAAAAATCGTAAAATGCTTCCGTGTTGGCCAAAAAGTTATTACCTTTGTTGTTGAACTTATAACCGAAATTGATTAACCAATAACCAAAAATCTATATGAAAACAAGTTTTGTATTCCTTGCTCCCGGCTTTGAAGAAATCGAAGCCGTTGCTCCGGTCGATATTTTGCGTCGCGCCGCTATGCCGGTCAAGACCGTTTCCATCATTCCCCAGAACAATGTTGTTATCGGCGCCCACGGCGTTCCCTATGTGGCTGACATGAACATTGCCGAGCTCGGCGATGAAGTCGACGCCGAATGGCTGATTCTGCCCGGCGGCATGCCCGGCGCCACCAACCTGCTGCAGTGCGTTCCGCTGACCAAGCTGCTGACCGGTTTCAACGGTAACATCGCCGCGATTTGCGCTTCGCCGGCGGTAGTGCTCGGCGGTCTGGGGCTGCTCAATGGCAAAAAGGCAACCTGCTATCCCGGAATGGAGAGCATGGCGCCGGATTCGGTTGAATTCACGGGTCGCAACGTTGAGCGCGACGGCCGCTTCATTACCGGCCGCGGCCCGGCATGGGCGTCGGCTTTCGCGGCAGCCATAGTCGAGGCCTCGCTCGGCAAGGAGAAGGCCAACGAAGTGCTCGCCGGAATGCTTTATAAATAATTGCAGGCCAGAGTGATAACTGCGGCTACATAAAATCTACGCAAAAATGTTTGGTAACTTTAACCAAAAATGCGTAACTTTGAGCGATAAATCATAACCCTAATAAACACAATAACATGAAAGAACAGCAAGAGTGCTCCTGCGCTATGGAGCAGAAAATCAAAGAAGAATTCGCAACTCGTTTTGGCGGTGAAGGCATTTTCTATGCTTCAGCCGGCCGCATCAACCTCATCGGCGAACACACCGACTACAACGGCGGCTTTGTTTTCCCCGGTGCTATCGACAAAATCATTGAAGCCGAAATCCGCCCCAACGGCACCGACCGCTGCCGCGTTTACTCGGTAGACATCAACGAAACCGCAGAATTCGGCCTGACCGAAGACTCCGCCCCCGAACAGCAGTGGGCCCGCTATATTTTCGG
Source organism: uncultured Bacteroides sp. (assembly GCA_964508865.1). Lineage (GTDB taxonomy): Bacteria > Bacteroidota > Bacteroidia > Bacteroidales > Muribaculaceae > UBA3263. The sequence continues at coordinate 9,807 of CAZDVP010000062.1, forward strand.
TGTTTGCCGCGAAGTTCAGAAGCGTGGCTTCAAGGTTGAAGGTTTCGACGCCGTTTTTGCAGGCAATGTGCCTCTGGGCGCCGGCCTGAGCTCCTCGGCCGCCCTTGAAAGCTGCTTCGCTTTTGCAATGAACGACCTTTTCAACGATAACAAGATCGACAAGTTCGAACTCGCCAAGATCGGCCAGAGCACCGAGCATAACTATTGCGGTGTGAACTGCGGCATCATGGACCAGTTCGCCTCAGTGTTCGGCAAAAAGGACAATCTGATGCGCCTTGACTGCCGCTCGATGGAATTTGAATATTTCCCCTTCAAGCTCGACGGCTATAAGCTCGTTCTGGTTGACTCGCGCGTTAAGCACGAACTCGTTGACTCGCCCTACAACAAGCGCCGCCAGAGCTGCGAACGCGTCGCTGCCGCCCTGGGCATCGAAACCCTGCGCGACGCTTCGATGGAAGATCTCGACAAGATTAAAGACAAAATTTCGGAAGAAGACTATAAGCGTGCCGAATATGTTATCGGCGAAAAGCAGCGTGTGCTCGACGTTTGCGACGCTCTTGAACGCGGCG
>CAZDVP010000063.1:0-10319 GCA_964508865.1 uncultured Bacteroides sp.
GTAGCTATTACTAATCTATGAATGTACCGACTATGACTTACGAAGAAGCAATTTCCCGCCCGGGCGTCACTCTGATTGAATTCTACGCTTCGTGGTGTCCCCACTGCAAGCGAATGATGCCCATTGTTGAAGAACTCAAGGAACTGGTGGGCGGCAGCGTAGCCGTTTGCCAATACGATATCGACGAATATCCGCGCGAGGCTGACCATGCCGGCGCCCAGAGCGTTCCGACGTTCATTATCTACCGCAACGGCCGCGAAGTCTGGCGCCACGTTGGCGAACTCGCCGGCGACGAGCTCCTCGCAGCAATCCAAAGCGCTTAATTCAACCGACTAAATATAACTTATGACAAGCTCCCGGAAACTTTTTGCATTGGCGTTGGCAATGATGTCGACGCCACTGCTTTTTGCGCAGCATCTGAGCGACGCTCAAATCGAGGCTAAAGCCGCATCAAACCGATTGGTCTACATCGACGGCCGCCCCGACAGCGACTCGCTGCGCAACCGCTACATCGATTCAATCCGCACTGTGGTTGCCCGGTTCTACTACGACCAGTTCCGCAACTCGCAGGACCCCGATATGCCCTACTTCCTTTTTCTGAGCAAGGGGGCCGACATCACTCTCGGGCTGGGCGGCGGAGTGAGGATGCGCGCGTTCTATGACTGGAACGGCGCCATGCCCACCAACGCCTTTTCGCCCTATACCATACCTATGCCTGCCGATCCGGCCAACAGCCGCCGGTTCTCAACAACTCCATCGGGCACTTATTTCAACGTTAACCTAATTGGCCATAACGACGTTATCGGCCCCTACAGCCTATATATCGAAGCGGACTTCACCGGCAACAACGGCCGCGACCTGAAGCTGAAAAAGAGCTATGCAACGGTGCGCGACTTCACCGTGGGCTATGCCGCATCGACTTTTTCCGACCCGGCGGCTCAGCCGGCAATAGTCGACGCCGCCGGACCGAACAACAAGTTTTCGAACACCAACGTTCTGGTGCGCTATATGCCCTGCTTCAAAAATAAATGGTATGTTGCCGCATCAATCGAAACGCCCTCAACGGCTATCGACGCTTCGGGCGGCAAAGTGAAAGCCGCGTCGAACTGGTTGCCCGATGCTGCGGCCTTCGTGCAATATCAGTGGGCGCGCGGCCAGCACGTCCGCCTCAGCGGCATAGTCAGGTCGCTGTCATACCTGACCTTGGCCGACAGCAAGCGCCATACACTGGCCGGCTGGGGCGTTCAGGCCAGCGCGGTTGCCAAACCGGAGCGCCACATAACGCTGTATGGCACCGTTAACTACGGCCATGGCTATGCCGGCCTGGGCGGCGACCTGCTCCATGGCCAGTATGACCTCGTTTCCGACCCGGGCAACCCCGAGCAGCTCTATGCACCGGCAGCCCTGGGCTGGTGCGCCGGCCTGCAATATAACTTCAGGCCCAACATCTTCGCCACCGTTGCCGCCAGCCAGACGCGCTATATGCCGCGCAAGGGGGTAGCGCCGACGGAATATAAGACCGGCACATTTGCCTGCGCCAACATTTTCTGGAACATAGTTCCGCGCGTAACCGTTGCCGCCGAATATGACTTTGGCGTGCGCCGCAACTTTTCCGGCGAGCACAAAGCCGCCTCGCGCGTCAACCTCTCCGCCATGTTCACCTTCTAACCCCCTAAATCGGGTATGTTTGCCCGAAAAAAATTGCCGTCGGTGCGATAGTTTCGCGAATTTTGCGTAACTTTGCACCTGATGGCAAGAATCCTGTGCATTGACTATGGACGAAGGCGCTGCGGAATCGCGGTGACCGATGAGTTGCGTCTGTCGGCAACGCCGCTGACCACCGTCGGAGCCGCCGAGGTTCTGCAGTTTGTTCTTGACTATGTTTCGGCCAACCGGGTTGATCTGGTTCTGCTCGGCCGGCCGACAACTCTGCGCGGCGAGCCGTCGGAATCGTGGGTCTACATCGAGCCGTTTTCGCGGGCTCTGCGCCGCCGCCTGCCTCAGGCAATTGACCTGCAGTTCTACGACGAACGCTTCACCTCAACCCTGGCTCATCAGGCAATGCTCGCCGGCGGACTCCGCAAAATGGCCCGGCGCGACAAGGCTTTGGTTGACCGCACGGCCGCCACAATCATTCTAACCGATTATCTCGAAAGCATATATAACCAAAAATGAAACTTCCAATCTATATCTACGGCCATCCGGTTCTGCGCCGCGCAACCGAGCCGGTGACTCCCGACTATCCGAACCTGCCGGCTCTGATCGACAATATGTTTGAAACCATGTATGCCGCCGAAGGCTGCGGCCTGGCTGCCCCGCAGGTTGGCCTGAGCATCAAGCTGGTGGTTATCGACGTTGACGTGCTCAAGGAGAACAATCCCGAATGCGCGGGCCGCAAGATGGTGCTCATCAACCCCGAAGTTGAGGTTCTCGACGGCGAGGAAATCTCCCGCGCCGAAGGCTGCCTGAGCCTGCCGAACCTGAGCGAGAACGTTAACCGCGTTGAACACATTCGCCTGCGCTGGCTCGACGAGAACTTCCAGCCCCAAGAGGAGGAGATGTCGGGCTTTCTGGCCCGCTGCGTGCAGCACGAGGTTGACCACCTCAACGGCAAGGTCTACATGGACCACGTTTCGGCAACACGCAAGCTCCTTATCCGCAACAAGCTGCGCAACCTGATGGACGGCAAGTTCAGCTGCGACTACCGCGTCAAGACAGCCGCCCGCCGCAAATAAACCGCAATCATCAATCTCCACCACTCACTAACAACATGGCAGACGATAAAAAAATCATATTCTCGATGGTAGGCGTCAGCAAAACCTACCCTCCCCAAAAGCAAGTTCTGAAAAACATATATCTCTCGTTCTTCTATGGTGCCAAAATCGGCATTATCGGTTTGAACGGCTCGGGTAAATCCTCGCTGCTGAAAATCATTGCCGGCATCGACAAGAACTATCAGGGCGAAGTGGTATTCTCGCCCGGCTACTCGGTTGGCTACCTCGAGCAGGACCCGAAGCTCGACCCGGCGAAAACGGTCATAGAGGTTGTTCGCGAAGGTGTGCAGCCGGTAATGGATATGCTGGCCGAGTTCGACAAAATCAATGAGGCATTCGCCGAACCCGACGCCGACTTCGACGCGCTGCTGGCCCGCCAGGCCGAGCTGCAGGACAAACTCGACGCAGCCGACGCCTGGAACATCGACTCCAAGCTCGAACGCGCAATGGATGCCCTGCAGTGTCCGCCCGACGACCAGCCGGTGACCACTCTTTCGGGCGGCGAACGCCGCCGAGTGGCCCTGTGCCGCCTGCTGCTTCAGCAGCCCGACGTTTTGCTGCTCGACGAACCGACCAACCACCTCGACGCCGAGTCGATCGACTGGCTGGAACAGCACCTGCAGCAGTATCCGGGCACGGTTATCGCCATTACCCACGACCGCTACTTCCTCGACCACGTTGCCGGCTGGATTCTTGAACTCGACCGCGGCGAAGGTATTCCCTGGAAAGGCAACTACTCCAGCTGGCTGGAGCAGAAAACCAAACGCATGGCTCAGGAAGAAAAGCAGGCATCAAAGCGCCGCAAAACCCTGGAGCGCGAGCTGGAATGGGTGCGCATGGCGCCCAAAGCGCGTCAGGCCAAGGGCAAAGCCCGTTTGAACTCCTACGACCGCCTGCTCAACGAAGACCAGAAGGAGCGCGAAGAAAAACTGGAAATCTTCATTCCCAACGGCCCGCGTCTGGGCAACAAGGTTATCGAAGCGCAGGGTCTGGCAAAAGCCTTTGGCAAAAAGCAACTGTTTAAGGACCTGAACTTCACCCTGCCGCCCAACGGTATTGTTGGCGTTATCGGCCCCAACGGCGCCGGCAAAACCACTCTTTTCAAACTCATCATGGGCCTGGAAAACGCCGACGCAGGTTCGTTTGACGTTGGCGAAACCGTTAAGGTGGCCTACGTTGACCAGACCCACCGCGACCTGCTGCCCGAAAAGACGGTCTACGAAGTTATTTCGCAGGGCGTTGACAGTTTCCGCATGGGTGGCCGCGACGTGAATGCCCGCGCCTATCTGAGCAAGTTCAACTTCGCCGGAGCCGACCAGGAAAAGAAAGTCGGAGTGCTTTCGGGCGGTGAACGCAACCGTTTGCACCTGGCCATGGCGCTGAAGCAGGAGGGCAACGTTTTGCTGCTCGACGAACCGACCAACGATATCGACGTCAACACGCTGCGCGCTCTCGAGGAAGGCCTCGAGGCATTCGCCGGCTGCGCTGTGGTTGTTAGCCACGACCGCTGGTTCCTTGACCGCATCTGCACCCACATCCTTTCGTTTGAGGGCGAGGGCAACGTTGTTTACTACGAAGGCTCCTACTCAGACTACGAAGAATATAAACGCGCCCACACCCCCGACGGCAAAGAACCTCAGCGCCGCCGCTACCGCAAACTGATGGAATGATGAAACGCTCGCCACTTTTCCTGCTTGCCGCCATGGCCCTGGGGCTTGGCGCATGCTCCAAATCCGACAGCTGGAGCCTCAAAGGGAGCGCTCCGGCCGGAGTTGACTCGGTGTTCGTAATGGCCCCGACCCTGACCGGCGGCTGGTATGCTCTGGACTCCGCGGCGGTCGACTCCAAAGGCAACTTCGCAATGACCCTTCCGCGCGCCAACGGCGAGATTTTCCGCGTTGACATGGGCGCGAAGTCGGTTTATCTGACCGCTGACTCGACCGAGGCGCTGACGCTCGACTCCTTAGGCATTCGCGGCGGCTCGGTTGAAGCCGACCTGTTTAACGCCGTTGACTCAGCCCTGGCTGCCGGAGCCGACGCCAAGAACCTGCTACGCGCGCTCAACGGCAATTATGCCTCGAAAGCCGCCTACTATGCCACTCGACTGATGCGCAACCGCCGTTTGCTTCAAACCGTTACAAACCGCTACGTTGAGGAGCGCCCTGCCGACCCGCTCACGTCCATACTCACCGCCGAACTACAGCGAATGCTGCCCAAGGCGCAGCCCTCAGGCGAGCAAACGGTTTTGCTGGCCGACGAAATCGGCTACTACGACGTTGAACTCATGGACCGTAACGGCCGGATGCAGCGGCTGTCTGACCTGGTCAACGCCAACCCGCTGGTGGTGCTCGCCTATGCCGACTTCACAACTCCCGATGTGCAAGCCGTTACTCTGGCGCTGGGCGAAGCTCAGTCGGCCGGCGCCGCGATCTACGAAATCGGCTTCGGCGAAAATCAGCATCAGTGGGCTGCTGCCTCAGAGGGTATTCCGTGGGTTTCGGTCTATCAGAGCGATGCCGCCGACCAGACCCACATCCGCCAGTATGCCGTGGCCTCCTTCCCTACATATTTCGTTATCCGCAACGGCGAAGTGGTTGCCCGCGCAACCGGCGCCGACGAACTTAAGAAAAGCTTATGAAACGAATAATCGCCGCCTTAGCATCGGCGCTATTGCTCGCCTCGGCCACCTTAGCCCAAACGCCTAAATATATTTTCTACTTCATCGGCGACGGCATGGGCCACGGTGCGGTTCAAGCCGCCGCGACCTATAAGCGCCTCGTGCTCAACGACTCGCTGCCGCTGCTGATGATGCAGTTCCCGCAGGCGGCCATGGTCACCACCCATTCGGCAAACTCTCCGGTAACCGACTCGGCAGCCGCCGGCACAGCGCTGGCAACCGGCTCCAAAACGCGCAACAACATGCTCGGCATGAACGCCGACTCAGTGGCCGTCAGCTCAGTGGCCAACGACCTTGCAGCCGCCGGCTATGGCATCGGGCTGGTCACCAACGTGTGTCCCGACGACGCGACGCCCGCGGCATTTTTTGCCCACGTTCCGGCGCGCACCCACTGGTTCGACATCGCCATGCAGTTTGGCGATTCGCCGGTCAGCTTCCTTGCCGGCTCCAAGCTGCGCGGCGCAATGAATAAAGGCAACTATACCGGCCTATACGAAAAGCTGGCCGACAAAGGCGTCACCATTGTTCGCGGCGTTGAAAACCTCCCCGCCAACCGACCCGCCAAACTGCTGCTGCTCAACACCGACACCATTCAGCAGAACATGGGCTATACAATCGACGGCCCCAAAGGCAACACCCTGGGCCAGTTTACCGCAGCAGCCATTAACCACCTGCAGGCCACTTCGCCTGAGCGCTTCTTTCTGATGGTTGAGGGCGGCAACATCGACTGGGCCGGCCACGACAACGACGGCGCCACAATTGTTCGCGAAGTGCTCGCCTACGACGAAGTGCTTCGTCAGGCCTACGACTTCTATCTGGCTCACCCCGACGAAACGCTCATCATCGTAACCGCCGACCACGAAACCGGAGGCATGACCGTTGGCCAGCGCTCCACCGGCTACAATCAGTTTCCGCAGTTGGTTGACCGCCAGCACATTTCAAAAGCCCGCTTCTGCGACTACTGCTGGAACATACTCAAAACCAAACAGCCGATAACCTGGGAGGAAATGCAGCGGAAACTCACCGACGACCTCGGCTTCTTCGATGTCACGGAGCTTTCAGAGTCGCGCCAACGCCGACTGAAGGAAGCCTTTGACCGCACATTCGTAACCCTCGACGGCGAGGCATACAAGAACCTCTATGCCAGCTATCCTGAATTTGCGCTGGTTGTTTTCGACATCCAGAACGAAATTGCCGGCTACGGCTTCACCTCACCCAAACACACCGGCAACCCGGTGCCCCTCTTCGCCATCGGCGCCGGCGCCAACCGCTTCACCGGCACTCTCGACAACACCGACATTCCCCGCCTCCTCCGCTCCCTGCTGCCGCAATGAATGAATTAGATATTGTTTATGAGGATAATCATCTGGTTGTTGTGAATAAGCGGCCGGGGGAGATTGTGCAGGGCGATAAGTCGGGCGATGAGCCTCTGCTGGAGCGCGTGCGCCGGTATATTAAGGAGACTTATGCTAAGCCGGGCAACGTTTTCTGCGGTCTGGTTCACCGGCTGGACCGGCCGGTGGGCGGCCTGGTTGTGTTCGCAAAGACTTCGAAGGGGTTGTCGCGAATGTGTGAGCTGTTTCGCAACGGCGGAGTGAAGAAAACTTATTGGGCAATTACGCGCAATGAGCCGCCGGCTCCGGAGGGCCGCCTGGTCAACTGGATTACAACGGTTGAGCGCACGAACAAGAGCACCGCGCACGCGGCACCGCGCCCCGGAGCGAAGGAGGCTCGCCTTTCCTATAAGCTAATCGGGCGGTCGGAGCGCTATAATCTGCTGGAGGTTACGCTCGAAACGGGGCGCAAGCACCAGATTCGCGTGCAATTAGCGGCCATGGGTTGCCCGGTGCGCGGCGATTTGAAGTATGGCGACAAGCGTTCGAATCCCGACGGGAGCATTTCGCTGATGGCTCGCCACATTGAGTTTATACATCCGGTTTCGGGCAAGCCGATTTCGCTGACCGCCCCGGTTCCCGAGGGCGACGCGCTCTGGCAGGCCTTTAATCCAGACAAGAAATGAAGATAGTTTTTTTAGGAACACCCGAATTTGCAGTCGAGAGTCTCGACGCCATAATCAAGGCCGGCCATGAGGTTGCGGCCGTAGTGACCGCCACCGATAAGCCGGCAGGCCGCGGCCATAAGTTGCTGCCGTCGGCGGTGAAGACCTATGCCCTGGAAAAGGGCATCGAGGTTCTGCAACCTGCCAAGCTGCGCGACCCGGAGTTTCTGGCTCGCCTGCGCGAAATCAACGCCGACATATTCGTTGTTATAGCCTTCCGGATGCTTCCGGAGGAGGTATGGGCGATGCCGAGGCTGGGCACTTTTAACCTGCACGCATCGCTGCTTCCGCGCTATCGAGGCGCGGCGCCGATTAACCGCGCGGTTATGGCCGGCGAGCGCAAAACGGGCGTGACCACCTTTTTGCTGCAACATGAAATCGACACCGGCGACATTCTGCGCCAGGAGGAGATTGAAATCGGCGAGGATGAAAACGTGGGCTCGGTTCATGACCGGCTGATGCACTTAGGTGCGCAGGTAACGGTTGAGACTCTTGCCGAAATCGAAGCCGGCACGGCCAAGCCCGTCAAGCAGGTTGACACCGAAGCCACTGCCGCGCCGAAGATTTTTAAGGACGACTGCAAAATCGACCCGACGATGACTGCCGAACAGGCGCGCAACCATATCCGCGGCCTGTCGCCCTACCCGGGGGCCTGGACCGACGCGCTGCTCGACGGAAGGGTAATCAAGGTGTTCAGCGCGCGCCATGCCACTGAGCGTCAGCCCGGACGACTCTATATGGACTTTGCCGACGGCTCGCTCGAACTCATTGAAATCCAGCCGGAAGGCAAAAAGCGGATGCAGGCAGCCGACTTCATGCGCGGGCTGAGGTAATTAAAAAATGTTAAAGCAGCAGCTTTGGCACAATCTTTGCTATTCCATCAGGAGTTATAAATAAAAACGCACAAAACTCTAATTTATGGAAATAAGACTAACCGACGAACTCAACAACATACTCCGCGAATCGCTGAATGTGGCAATTCACTGCCGCAGCACGCGAATCACGCCTGAGCATATGCTCGCCGCCATGATTGCCGCGCCCGACGGTTCCTGCGCCAACGCTCTTGACCGGGTTGCCGGCACCACCGGTTTTGCCATGGACTATCTGGGCAAGCTGATGGCCGACATCAACTATTCGAACGACGTTGAAGGCAACGTGTCGCCCGTGGCACTGCCGCTGACCGAGCGGCTGGTCAAGCTGTCGGCTCTGGAGGCACGCATGCTCCGCTCGCAGGTAATCGAGCCGATTCACCTGCTGCTGGCCATGTTCCATAACTCCGAAATCGGCATCATGGCCTTTATGACTCCGCTCCACCACGCCGGCATCACCTACGAATCGCTGTTTAACCTCGTTTCGAGCCAGTCGCCCCAAATGGGCTCGGGCTTCACCGACGATGACGACGATCAGGAAGATATGCCCGCCGGCAGTGACGCCCCGGCCGATTCGGCTCAGGCCGCACCCAACGGCAAGAAGGGCCACGACACCCCGATGCTCGACAAATTCGGCATCGACATGACCCGCGCCGCCGCCGAAGGCCGCCTCGACCCGGTGATTGGCCGCGAAACCGAAATCGAGCGCGTGGCTCAGATTCTGTCGCGCCGCAAAAAGAACAACCCGGTGCTCATCGGTGAGCCCGGCGTTGGCAAATCGGCCATTGTTGAAGGCCTGGCGCTGCGGATTGTGAACCGCAACGTATCGCGCGTGTTGTTCGACAAGCGCGTAATTGCCCTCGACATGGCCTCGCTGGTTGCCGGCACCAAATATCGCGGACAGTTCGAAGAACGCGTAAAAGCCATTCTGACCGAACTGGCCAAGAACCGCGACATCATTCTGTTTATCGACGAGCTGCACACTATTGTCGGCGCTGGCAATGCCGCCGGCAACATGGACGCCGCCAACATGCTCAAACCGGCCCTTGCCCGCGGCGAAATCCAGTGCATCGGCGCAACGACGCTCGACGAATACCGCACCTCGATTGAAAAAGACGGTGCGCTGGAGCGCCGTTTCCAGAAGGTGATGGTCGAGCCGACCACTCCCGAGCAGACCCGCGCAATTCTCGACAACATCAAGGCGCAATATGAGGAGCACCACAATGTTTCCTACACTCCCGAAGCACTCGATGCATGCGTGAAGCTGACCGAGCGCTACATTTCGGACCGCACCTTCCCCGACAAGGCTATCGACGCTATGGACGAGGCCGGTTCGCGAGTTCACATCGGCAACATTGCCGTGCCCGCCGAAATCGAAGCACTCGAAGAGCAGGTCCGCCAGGCCGAAGAGCTGAAACTCGCCGCCGTTAAGGCTCAGGACTATGAGCAGGCCGCGTCGCACCGCGATGCCGGAGTGCGCCTGCGCAAGGAGCTCGACGACGCCAAATCGGCGTGGGAAAAAGAAATGAGCGAACACCGCACGCCGGTCGACGCCGACAAGGTTGCCGAAGTGGTTGCCATGATGACCGGCGTTCCGGTTCAGCGCATTGCGCAGGCCGAGGGTATGCGCCTGGTTGAAATGGCCCCGCAGCTAAAAGATGCCATTATCGGTCAAGACGGCGCTATCGACAAGGTAGTAAAAGCCATTCAGCGCAACCGAGTGGGCCTGAAAGACCCCAACAAACCGATCGGCACCTTCCTGTTCCTGGGTCCGACGGGTGTCGGCAAGACCCACCTGGCAAAGAAACTGAGCGAATATCTGTTTGACTCGGCCGACTCGCTGATTCGAATCGACATGAGCGAATATATGGAGAAATTCACCGTTTCGCGTCTGGTCGGAGCGCCTCCGGGCTACGTTGGCTACGAAGAAGGCGGCCAGC
>CAZDVP010000064.1:0-10213 GCA_964508865.1 uncultured Bacteroides sp.
GCGGGTGCCAACGATGATGAGCAGTTTGAGTTTGCCGTTGTTTTTGAATGAGGTCATGTTTTATTTGTCGGATTTAGTTACCGGATCGAAGAAGGTGTCGGGGCGGTTGGGGTCGAAGATTTCGTTGCAGTACATTACTGTTACGAGGTCGTCGGTGTTGGAGAGGTTGATGATGTTGTGGGTGTAGCCGGGCAACATGATCACGGACTGAATTTTGTCGCCGGAAACGAAAGCCCCCCTTATTCCCCCCTCAAGGGGGAGATATCTAAGCGCATTTTTAATCACACCGGCAACATTGTCGGGCGAGAAGCGGACTTCGTTGTTGGTGAATCGGATAACGTTGTAGCCATGAGCCTGAAGCCAGTCGGTTCTTTGTTTATCGAGTTCTATTTGTTCCGGATTTTCATGGTAGCCACCATCAATTTCAACAATAAGACCTTTTTCCAGATTTACGAAATCAACGATGTAGTCTCCAATAACGTGTTGACGCCTGAATTTGGCGTCCAAACCATTGTTTCTAAGGATGTTCCACAACAGTTGTTCGGCTTCTGTCGCTCCTTTTCGCAATTCTTTTGCGTTATTTTTCAGCAAGTTGTAGTTTAGCGGATTTGCCGTTTTAAAGGGGCTTGGAACTTCCCCCCTTGTGGGGGGATTGAGGGGGGCTGCCTCGTTTCGCAGCATAATCAGGCCGTGGCCGGAAACTACGATGAATTGTTCCCATTTGGTGTTATGCCAGTGCTGGCCTTTGGTTACGCCGGGTTTGGAGATGTTGATGCTGACCTGGCCGCAGTTGAGCGTGTGGACCAGTTCGGTGAATGAACCGCGCTGGTCAACTTTCATCTGCAGGTCAAAAATTGTTTTGTCCTGTGGCAGGTAGCTCAGATAGGTGGAGTATAGGCGTTTGGCAAAGCTGTCGGCCGGAATCTGGGGAATCATCAGCGTTCGGGGCATGTCGGCAAACTGATGCAGCAGATCAACGATTTCGCCCAGTGTGACGCGGAAAGTGGTCGGCACTGCGCAGTAGCGGCCGTCGGGGGTCAGAACTGCGTCCAGGCCGTTGAATTCGCAGTGGTGCTCTTTGCCTTGCAGCGCAAGAATCATTTCTTCAACGAGGTCGTCGATATAGAGCAGCTCGAGTTCAACCGAGGGGTCGTTGACCTGGATGGGCAGGTCGTTGGCAATGTTGTTGCAGAAGGTGGCAACGGCCGAGTTATAGTTCGGGCGACACCATTTCCCGAACAGGTTCGGAAAGCGGTAAACGAGCACTTTGGCGCCGGTTTCGTCGGCATAGTTGAAAAAGAGTTCCTCGCCGGCTTTTTTGCTTTCACCATAGGGGTGGCCGGCATAGCGCCCGATCAGGGTTGCCTGAATGGAGCTTGAGAGCATAACCGGGCAGGTATTGCCATGCTTTTTGAGAGTGTTGATCAGGGTGGAGGCGAATCCGAAGTTGCCTTTGCGGAAGTCTTCGGGGTTTTCGGGGCGGTTCACTCCGGCAAGGTTGAAAACGAAGTCGGCTTCGCGGCAGTAGCGGTCGAGCTCCTCGGGGGTCGAGTCGATGTCGTATTCAAACACCTCGTCGATCTCAACGGGGTAATTCCTGGCTTTGCCCTCCTTAATATTATTCAGCTGGGCGCACAAGTTGCGTCCAACAAAGCCTTTTGCGCCTGTAACCAAAACTTTCATATTGTCAGAATGTCTTCCGGTGAGGTCGGCTCATAGGGGCCGTCTTTTGCTTCGAAAATAACTGTGCCCGGCTCGAGCGACACGATTTTGTGCCAGCGGCCGGCAACTATGTCGACTCCGCAGCAGTCGGTGCCCGGCTGCATAACGACGCGCTCGGTTTCGCGGCCCATGTCGTCATAGAAAATTTCTTCGGCTTTGCCGCGCAGAACTATGCAGGTTTCCGAGCTGGCGCGGTGGCGATGAATCGGCAAAACGGTTTCCGGCTCAATGGCGTTGAGCATGCGCTGCGACCGGTCTGCCGCCGAGTTGCGCATGTCAAGATTCATGCGCTTGCGCGGCGACTCGGCAGCCTGGGCCGAAACCTTGTCAAACAGTTCGTTATTCAGTTTCATTTGGTCTACCTTCCGGGGCTGGGATTACTGAACAAAATTGCCTTCGCCGCTGAGCTCGCGCTTAATATAGTCGAGCGCGCCGATTTTGGCTTTGGTTTCCTCAACGTTGAGCTGGCGGGTATTGTTGGAGTTAAACTCGGTCAACACGTTGCGCGTTTCGTCGCCTTCCTTGAAGAACTTGTCGTAGTTCAGGCCGCGGTTATCGGCCGGAACGCGATAGAAGTTGCCCAGGTCAACCGCCTTGGCGCACTCCTCGTTGGTCAGCAGTGTTTCATACATCTTTTCGCCGTGGCGGATACCGATAACCTTAATCTCTTCCTTCTTGCCGCCGAAAAGCTCGCAAACCGCCTCGGCCTGAGTGCCGATGGTGCAAGCCGGCGCCTTCTGCACCAGAATGTCGCCGTTTTCGCCGTGTTCAAAAGCAAACAGAACCAGGTCAACAGCCTCGTCAAGGCTCATGATAAAGCGCGTCATCGACGGCTCGGTCAGCGTAATGGGGTTGCCGCTGCGAATCTGCTCGATCCACAAAGGAATCACCGAGCCGCGCGAGCACATAACGTTGCCATAGCGCGTGCAGCAGATTTTCGTTTTGCCCGAATAGCGGCTCTTGGCCACTGCAACCTTCTCCTCAATCGCCTTGGTGATACCCATGGCATTGATGGGGTAGGCCGCCTTGTCGGTCGACAGGCAGATAACCGCCTCAACTCCGGCCTCAACAGCTGCCGTCAGCACATTGTCGGTGCCGATAACATTTGTCTTTACAGCCTCCATCGGGAAAAACTCGCAGCTGGGCACCTGCTTTAGCGCGGCGGCGTGGAAAATATAGTCAACGCCCGGCATTGCGTTGCGACACGACTGCAAATCGCGCACATCGCCAATATAAAACTTAATCTTGTGGGCCACTTCCGGATAACGCACCTGATACTCATGGCGCATATCATCCTGTTTCTTCTCGTCGCGGCTAAAAATGCGGATTTCCTTAATATCCGTAGCCAAAAAGCGGCGCAGAACCGCATTGCCAAAGCTGCCGGTTCCGCCGGTAATCAGCAAAGTCTTATCCTTAAAAATCGACATAATGTATGTTTTTGTATTAAAAATTCGGGGGTGGGGTTAGAGTTTGGCGAGGGCGAGGGGGGAGATGCTGACGGTGGCGCCGCCGAGAATGCCCATCTGAACGATGAGTTTGTGGGTGGAGTCGTCGGCGGTGTGCATGACTATGCCTTCGAGGCCCTGGAGTTTGCCGCGGATAACGCGCACTTTTTCGTTGGCCACGAAGGGGCCGGGCATGAATTCTACGGCGTGGTCCGACTGGCCGAGCATGAAGCGCAGGGTCTGAATCTGCTCGTCGGGGATAATGGCCACGGGTTTGTTGAGGGTTCCGGATTCTGCCGAGCGGTTAACCAGAAAGCGGTTGATGAAAGGCAGGCTGACGATTCGTCGGCGCTGGGTGTCGGTGCAGCGGATAAACACCATCGATGGAATGACTATGCGTGCAACCATTTTGCGGCGGCCGTTTTTCCAGATGCGGAGCTCGTCCTGGCTTGCAACGAAGCTTTCCAGGCCCATTTGGGTGAGGTTGTCGGCGGCTTTTTTCTCGTGGCGGGAGTTGACGATGGCCACATACCAGTTCTGATTGGCTACGCCTACGGCGCCGTCAACGCCCGTTGCGGGCCCTGCCGAAATGATTGGTTTATGTTCTGCTGTTTCAGTCATTTAGAACGCAGCGCATAAATCGCCTCGCGGTTGAGACGATTTATTAACGTGCAAATTTACTAAAAAATAATGGTTTTTCATAGGTTTTGCGCAAAAATGTTAATTCTTGTTTACGAATTGTAACACGCACCGGAAATCTGCGGTTTTGGAATTATCCTGTTTTTTGCCTAACTTTGCACAAATGAAATAATCATGGCATCGAATACGAAATTGAAATCCAACAGCAAACCTGACAGGAATGTTATTGAGTATGTAATGACCGCCATTGTGGAATTTGCACGCCACCATTCTATGTCTATCAAAGACGCCAGTAATTACCTCAATCGGTATAAGGGCATCGGTTTTCTTACTGAGTTCTACGACGTGGAGCACACACTGTCGTTCAATGATTGTGTGGCTGACCTTACCGTTGTGTGCCATAATAACGGAGGACTCCTGCGATGATACTTTACCACGGCTCGAACACCGTTATTGACAGCATTGATTTGAATCGCTGTCGCCCTTACAAGGACTTTGGCAAAGGGTTTTACCTAACGGATATAAAGGAGCAGGCACAGCGCATGGCTGCGCGAACTGTCAAAATGTTTAAGGGAGTTCCGACGCTCACGACTTTTGAATTCGATATCGAAGCGGCTTCGGCGGCAGGCTTGAGTATTAAGGTTTTTCATTCTCCTGATAGAGAGTGGGCCAAGTTCGTTATGAGTAACAGGGACTTGAATGTCCCGCAGCCGGCTCATGACTATGATATTGTTATCGGACCGGTTGCTGACGATACAATTGCACGCTTGCTGCGAATGTTTACGGAAAATTTTATTAACGAGGAGCAGCTTTTGCGTGAATTGACTTTCTCAAGAGTCACATCGCAATACTTTTTTCATACCGAAAAAGCAATTGAATTTCTGAGAATGTTATGAATAAAAGAAACGCGCAATATTTATTCGAGGGTATTTCTGCGGACGTAGTGCGGTATCTCGTGGAGCGAAACGATATGTCGCTCGAGCAAGCGATTTCCGCGTTTCATAATTCTGAAACATTCGCTCATCTCGAAGATTTTGAAACAGGATTGTATATTGAAAGCCCGGCCTATGTCTATGGCTTGTTGCTTAGTGAATTAGGTGCGCCGGACCAAGATTGATTCACTGGTATTTTTAATGACAATGATATGAAGAATGTTGTTTTTGGTTTTCTGAGGAAGTTGAGCCGCAATAATTCGCGCGAGTGGCTGGCCGAGCATAAGGCTGAATATCAGGCTGCCATGGCTGAGCGCGATGCCGTTGCCCAGAGCTTTATCAACGCCATTGCTTCGGTTGACCCCGATGCGGCGAATATGCCTGTCGGTCAGTGTGTTTACCGTCTGATGCGCGACACCCGCTTTTCCGAGGACAAGACGCCCTATAAAACCCACGTCGGCATTTTTGTTTGTCCGCCGCTGGGCAAGAAGTCGCTCCTGTCGGGCTATTATCTTCATCTTGAGCCCGGAGCGTCGGGCCTTTATGGCGGCAACTACGAGCTGCCAACCCCTTATCTGACCGCCATTCGCAACGACATCCGCGATAATATCGACGAATATCTGTCGATCGTTGAATCGCCGGAGTTCAAGGCGTTTTTCCCAACAGTTGGCAGCAATTTGCTGAAAACCGCGCCCAAAGGTTTTGAGCGCGATTGGCAATTTATAGATTATGTGCGCCCGCGTGAGTTCGGAGTAATGATGCCGCTGGCCGACGACTTTTTCAACAGCGCCGATTTCGCCGACCGGCTGATTCCGGCTTTGGCTCAGATCAAGCGACTTAACGATTTCATCAATTTCGCCTTGACCGAGTCGGGGCTGCCGCTGATGCGCCAGTGCCGCTGACCTGATTGCGGATTTTTTCGATGCGTTGGTGAACCAGGTCGAGCATCGGCCGGGGCAGTTTGCCGTTTTGCTCAATGGGCTCATAGTAGCGCAGGGCCTGGGCGAAGTTCCGGTTCAGGAAGTCGCCGTTGTAGTTCATGCTGCCGAGGTAGAATCTCGACCAGTCATCGCCCTGTTCGGCCGCCTGTTCGCGCGCCTTGAGGCCTTTAAGGAAGCCGTCTTTATAGATGGGCTCTTTCGATAGGCTCTTGCCGGTGTGGACTGCTTCAATCCAGGTCAGTGCCGTCTGTGCGTCCTTGCTCATCGTTGCGTCGGCTTGCGCTTCGGCCACTCTGGGCCGATAGAGCATCACCCGCGAATAATTGTCGCCGAGCTCGCCGGCAATATAGTGCCAGAAAAAAGCGTCGGGATAGTCTGTCGGACCGCCGTTTTCGGTGCAGAGCAGCGAGGCGTAGAGGGCCATGGCCCGCGGCTGGCCGGCCAGGGCAGCTGTGCGATAGGTCTGGCGCGCTTTGACGCCGTTGTCATAAATGTCGGCTGCTGAGGCCGAAATCGTAATTGCTGCAAAGAGCAGGGCGGTTAAAAGTTTTTTCATTTCTCGAAGTGGTTGGTAATATATCCCTCAAAACGTCCGCTCGGGCTGAAATGTTCGGTCATTCTCCGGCCGCGGCCGGCAAAAAGTTTTCTGATTATTAAACAAATTGAAAATTTATAAGTAACTTTGCATCGAATAAACTAATAGCCAACCGCTCCATGGTCAATCTCAACGCCGATTCGGTCAACACCTTTTTTTCGCTGCTCAGGTCGGGAATGTATGGCGTTCCCGTGCCGGAGGCGGAGCTGCCGGTTCGTATTGACTGGAAGGCGGTTATCGCCCTGGCGCGGCAGCATGCGGTTCTGGGGCTCATCATCGAGGCCGTGCAGTTCCTGCCCGCGCGGCTGCGCCCCGATGCCCCGACCCTGGCGCGGATGCAAAAGTTCGCGCTGGGGCTGATTCAGACCAACATGGTGCTCGACCGCACTGTTGGTCGCCTGGTTGAATTTCTCGGCGCCAACGGCATTTCGGGCGTGTTGCTTAAGGGACAGGGCGTTGCGCGCTACTATCCGTCGCCCCAGGCCCGCCAGACCGGCGACGTTGACTTCTACGTCGGTCCCGCGCACTATCACCGCGCAGTGGAGCTCTGCCGCAGCCGTCTGGCCGACCTACAGGCCGATCCGGAGGAGGTCGACATCCACTTCAGTTTCGAAATGGATGGCGTTGAGGTTGAACTTCACCGCCTGGCAACCAGAATGTTCACCCCCTGGCGCCGTCGCCGCTTTCAGCGCTGGATCGAGCAGGAACTGGAGCAGTCTCCCGCGCGCCGCCCGCTGCTGTTGGGCGGCACTGAGGTTATGCTCCCCTCGTGTGATTTCGACGCCATATTTATATTCTACCATGCCTGGCTCCACTATGTCACCGGCGGCATTGGCCTGCGCCAGCTCTGCGACTGGGCCGTGATTTTCCATTCCCATGCCGCCGAAATCGACCGCCCGCGTCTTGAGGCGAACCTGCGCCGCTTCGGACTGGTCGGGAGCTGGAGGCTTTTTGCCTGCATAGCCGTTGAGCAGCTCGGAGTGGCTGCCGACCGCATGCCGCTCTATGACCCCGCCTGCTCGCGCCGCGCCGAAAAAGTTCTGGCCGAGATAGTTGCCGGCGGAAACTTCGGCACCCACTCCCGCGCCTATGCCCGCATGCACTCTCATCCCTACGGTCTGACCTACGGCCTGGCCAAGCTCCGCAACCTGACCGGCTCTTTCTTCTCCCTGCTCCCCATAGCGCCAGCCGAGGCCACGTTCCTCTATTTCAGCCGCCTTTTTTCGGGCACACGTTTTTTTGCCCGCACCTCAATCCGCAAGCATAGCCACCGATGAAACGCATTCTCCCTTATCTCCGCTATCTCTGGCAGGTGGCCGCCGGTTTCCGGCGCGCCGCGCTGCTGCGCATGCTCCTGGGGGTGGTGCGCGTGGGGCTGTCGCTGGCCTTTGTTTGGCTGAGCAAAAGCGCCATCGATTGCGCCACCGGGCGCATCCCCGCTTCCGGCCGCTCGCTAATAACGCTGTTCGCGCTCATGGTCGGCTGCATGCTTGGCGAAATGGCCCTGTCGCAATGGTCAAAATATGTCGACTCGCGCGCATCCATGCAGATGAACAACAGCCTCAGCCGCCGGCTCTTCAACGTGTTGATGACCATGCCGCTCACCGGCTCCGGCAGCGAGCTCCATAGCGGCGACATGCTTAACCGCATTACTCTCGACGTCCGCACCGTTTCCTCCTTCGCCATTTCCCAGCTGCCGTCAATGGTGGTGCTCTTCGTTCAGCTCGTCGGGTCGTTTGTCTTTCTGGCGTGGCTCAATCCTTTCCTGGCGCTGGCTCCGGTGGTGATTATGCCGGTGTGTCTGCTTGCCGGCAAGCTCTTTTTTCGCCGTCATCGCCGCCTGGCCGCCGAAATCCGCCGCGGCGAAAGCGACATGCAGGTATCAATTCAGGAGGGCCTGCAGCATCGCCTGGTGCTCCGCTCGCTTGAGTGCACTTCCGAAATGGATTTGCGCCTCGGCGCCATTCAGCAGCAACTTAACGAAACCAACCGCGGCCAGGCCCGCCTGTCGGCGGTCAGCGGCACGACTACGCGCCTCGGCTTCATTCTCGGCTACCTGACGGCCTTTGGCTGGGGCATTTTCAGCCTCAGCGCCGGGGTTATCACCTTCGGCACCATGACTGCCTTCATTCAGCTGGTCAGCCGTATTCAGAATCCCATTGCCGGGCTCGCCGGCTATCTGCCCTCGTTTGTGGCCACGTCGGTGGCCGTCGACCGCCTGCGCGAAATCGACGGCCCCATGCCGCCTGTCGAGCGCTCCGAGCCCATGCCCCATGCCGGCATCCGCGTCCGTAACCTCTCCTTCCGCTATGAAGCTCAGGGGCGCGATGTGCTCTCCTCCTTCTCCCACGATTTCGTCCCCGGCTCGCGCACAATGATTGTCGGCTCTACCGGCGCCGGCAAAACCACCCTCATCAAGCTCCTGCTCGGCCTGCTCCGGCCCGACTGCGGCTCCATTGAAATCTATAACGATCGAGGCTCCGAGCCCGTGTCGGCCGCAACGCTCTCCAACTTCGTCTATGTGCCCCAGGGCAACTCGCTGCTCCAGGGAACTATCCGCCAGAACCTGCTGCTTGCCGCCCCCGAGGCCACCGACTCCGACCTGGCCGAGGTGCTCCACCTGGCAGCCGCCGACTTCGTGTTCGCCCTGCCGCGCGGACTCGACACTCCCTGCCATGAAGCGGGCGCCGGCCTCAGCGAGGGCCAGGCCCAGCGCATAGCCATAGCGCGCGCACTGCTCCGCCCGGGCTCAATCATGCTGCTCGACGAGTTCAACAGCGCCCTCGACTCGGCAACCGCAGCCGCGCTCATGGAGCGCATCGCCGCCGACCGCCCCGACGCCACCATCATCGTAATCGCCCACCACCACACCCCCCTCGCCCCCCACATCACCTCCCGCCTCGAAATCCATCCGACCGCATGAGCAAAACTCATTCGAATAGGGGGAATCCAGAATCATGTTCATATCCTTTTGGATTTGCACCCCGAAGTCGCGCTTTCGAAACTGATGCAAACCATCAAATCTCATTCGAGTGGTTGGATGGCGCGCGATTGCCGCTTTGCGCAGTTTAGCGGTTGGGCGTCTGGCTATTTTGCTTGCTCTGTTTCGCCTGCCGAAAGACCAAGAGTCATCGACTACATCAAAAACCAAGAGGAACACCACTTAAGACACCAGCTAAACGACGAAGTCAAGATTCTCTACGCTGCTGCCGACATCCCCTTCGATCCCCGCGACCTGCAGTAACTGCCGCACAGTGCCGCAGGCACGTAATCGTGGTTAGCCGAGCACGACCAAAGGGAGTGCCCGGACCCGGACCCGGACCCGGAGCTGACCGTAGCATAGTGCCGCAGGCACGTAATCGTGGTTAGCCGAGCACGACCACAGGGAGTGCCCGGACCCGGTTAAGGAGCCAACGTCCCCATGAGTCGCGAAGCGACGATGTCGTAGGTGGATCATGACAACGCCGTCGCTCCGCGACTCAATCCCCAATCCCTCTTCTCATCCGGGCATTCCCTATGGTCATGCCCGGCTAACCACAAGCATATGCCTCCGGCATTATCACCGGTCCGGCAATCACAGTGCCTCCGGCAAAGTGTGATTTTTTTGGAAAAATTTTGCGGTATTTCAGAATTGTTGTAACTTTGCACGTTGAAAGACTATATCTCATTGGTCTTTCTTAATCGTTAAAAATTTTATTATCAAATATTTAAAAAACTATTATCACACAACCAGCATGAAAACTTCACTGAAATTCACGCTCCCCGCATTGCTCCTCATGGCATCTGCTTCGGCATTTGCAGCTGAGCAGGCAGATGTGACCCTCAACGACGGCACTACTACCTCCTGGTCGGAGTTTGTGAAAGCAATCAATGATCCTTCAACTGCCAACATCATGGGCGATTCTATCCCCAAAACCGACCCGATTTACGTGGCCTATG
>CAZDVP010000065.1:0-10095 GCA_964508865.1 uncultured Bacteroides sp.
GGGTGCTGAGGGCGAGACGCCCTCAGTCCAAGTTTTGCGAGGGCGAGACGCCCTCGCTCCCGGTTTTTCCATAATTGCCATAATTCCCATGAGCCCCGGTTTTGCCGGGGCTGCGGGGGTTAGTTGGGGAGGGAGTCGGGGGGTAGCTGGAGGAGTTGGGCGGGGGTTAGGGTGTCGGCGGCTTCGTCGTAGGCGTCGGGTTGGTCGGGGCGCCGGATGTCGAGGGGGCCGAGGCGGGCGGCTTTGGCTCCGCGGGCGAAGACGCTGCGCATTTCGCGGGCGAGGTTGAGGCGGACGGTGTCGGCCAGTGCGGTGCTCTGTGCGGCCATCTGTTCTTTGAAGCGGGCGCGACCGAGGCGAATCTTCATTTTTTCGGCGTTGCCTTTGATGTTTACGCCGAATTTGAAGGGTATGGGGGAGCGGAGAACGGAGACGTGGTAGTCGAGGTTGAGGTCGAGGTCATTATGGCCCATAACGCCAAGGCGATAGCGGTCGAAGTCGAACATGAAGGGGTAGAGGTTCAGCTGGTTATCCTGAACGGTGAGGCGCACGTCCATATGGTCGATGAGGTTCTTTTTCTTGTCGTGGAAGAAGAGCCATTTGCTGATGGTTTTGAAGGTTTGTTCGTCGAGCACGCGCAGGGAGTCGCCGGAGAGCTGGAGCATTGCGCGCAGCTGGGGGACTTTTATGTTGAGCATTGAGTCGACGGGGGTCGTTGCGGTGATGCCGACGTCGACAATGCCGCCCAAGGTGTTGAGAATCGGCATTATGGAGTCGAGCGAGGGGATGAGTTCGGTAACGCGCCCGATGTTGAAGCGGCGCAGGTCGAGTCCGAGGCCGAAGTTTACGTCGGAGAGCGAGGGGGCGTAGTAGAGCATGTTGAGGTCAACGGTGCCGATATCGGTCGCGGCATGGAGGTCGCGGAGGTTTGCGGTTCCGTTGGCCACGAGAATCTGACCATGGAAGTCTTTGAGCGCCAGGTTGGAGTAGATGATGTTTCGGGCGGCGAGGTTAACGGTTGCGTCAACGTTCATGGGCACGACTATGGCCATCATTTCGTCGTCGCCTTCGGGGTCGGCTTCGGCGGCTTCGAGGTCGGTTTCGAGGGCCACGGCGGTGGCTGAGAGCGAGTCGACCTTGGCGGCGTAGGCGGCTCCGCGGAATGCCGCCTGGGTCAGCTGGTTAACGTTGAGAGTATCGGAGGCGAGGTCGAGGCGCAGGGTCAGCGGGGCCGAGGCATGGCGGCGCCCCAGGGCGCGCTGAATGTTGGTTATGGAGCCGGTGAGGCTCAGGTCGCTTCGGCCGGCTATAATCTTGAGCGAGCGGAGGTTGACCGAGTCGGCACTGAAGCCGAGGTCGAGGTTGCGCAGGCGGGTGCGCAGGGGGAAGAGCGGGGTCGACATGCCTCCGGTTCGCGCCTTGAGGTGGCCCTGGAGGTTCCAGCGTTTGAGCAGGGCCACCGACGAGCGGTCGATGCCCAGATCGAGAGTTTCGATTCCGCTGCTGCCCAGCAAAATGGAGTCGCGGCGGGCAGCTCGGCGCAGCGAGTCGGCGCGCGAGGGCGATGCCTGGCGGGGCTTGTGTTTTTTGGGCGGTTGAGAGTAGGCCTGAGCGGCCACTTCCACCCCTCGGAGCGAGGTGAGGGTCGGTCCGCCGGCAAACGACAGGCGCTTGGCAGCAATGCGGCAACCCAGCCGGGGCGACTTGGCGCCGTTTTTGTAGCGGCTCAGAGTGAGCATGCCGTCGAGGTCGCCTGCGCGTGCAAGGGTCGAGTCGGCGCCGACGTAGCGCAGCGACTTGATTGTCAGGCGTCCGCCCATGGGCGTCACGGCGGTGGTGTCGGCGAGAGTGTCGAGGTTCTTGACTCCCACGCCGAGCGACAGGTCGGTTATGTCGACGCTCATTCCGGGCATGCGGGTCAGCAGAGTGTCGACGCGCAGCGAAGCCGTTAGCAGCGAGTCGATGCCCTTGAAACCGTTGGCCGTTCCGAAGTTAAGCTGCGCTTTGTGGGCGCGGAAAGCCATGGTGTCGGCCGGCATGACGGCCAGGAAGTTGCGCAGGGTTGCTTCGCCGCTGAGGCGCGCCTTGTGGATTCCCTCCATGTTCAGGTTGCTCAGGCGCGAGGCCAGGTCGACGTCGGCGTCGAGGACGCCGCGCAGGCGCATGCCCAGCAGGGTCCACAGACGCGGATTGAGATTGGTGAAATCGATTTTGCCGCGGAAACAGCCGCGTATTTCCGGGTCGGCCAGCAGATTGGTTGCGTCGCCGCTGAGGGTGAAGTCCGAGGCGGGAAACCTTACGTTCAGCTGCTTCAGTTCAACTTTGGAGGCATCTAAACCGGCGGCCGAAAGGTCGGCGCGCAGGTCAAGGCCGAAGTTCGACAGGTTGAGATACCACTGCGGGATTTCGAGCGGTGCATCGTCGATCAGAATCTGCGCGCGCAGGTCGGGAATGAGCAGAGTGTCGGGGTTATAGACATAGGGGGCGAGCAGCTCGGCGCGGGCGCTGAGAGTTGCGGGAGTGTTGAGCCCGGGGGCCTCGTTGACCAGCGATGCAAGGCGCTGCAGCCCGACGGGGAGCAGCTGAAACTTCAGGCTTTCCAGGCGCAGGCCGTCGGCAAAGTCGGCTTTGAGCGAGGTTTCGGTTTCGATGGAGTCAACGGCCAGGGTGAAATCGACCAGCTCCACGCTCAGCGGCTCGGCCGGGCGCCAGCAAATGGAGCCGTCGGCGGCAAAAGTGAGCGAATCGACGGCCATGAGCGCGCGGGGCAGCTGCAGGTTGCCGTTGAAAGCGAGCGAATATTGCGGCACCGAGTCGCGGCCATAGAGCGAGGTTTGGTGCATGACAACGGCGGCATCGATGCTGTCGGGCTCCGAAACATAGCGCACGCATGCGTCGCCGGCAATGATGAAGCGGTTGATGCGCAAATCGGGCAGCGACAAGGGCTCGGAGGTCTGCTCGGCGGGGTCGGACGGGGGCAGGATGCTCAGCGACGACTGCAGCGAGTCGGCGCCGAACCAGAGGGTTGCCTGCGGGCGCGACAGCAGGGCGTGGCCCACCGATATGCGACCAATGAGCAGCGCGGCCAGGTTGAGCCGGCCCTCGATGCGCTCGCAGCCGAGCACCCGGCGATAGGGGGCCGGGACGTCGAGATTTTCGACCAGCAGGGAGTCGACGCTCAGAACGGCATGGGGAAAGGTTGACCACACGCTGAGGTCAACGCAGGCAGCGTCGACGCGGCCGTTGACCAGATATTCCGAGCCATACTGGCGCACCCAGCGGGTCAGGCGCTGAGGGGTGAGCACTAAAGGTATCGCCACCAGGATGAGCAGCAGCAAACCCACCAGCGAACCCAGAATGATTGCCGGCCATTTCCACCACCGGCGCGCAACTTTAGGAGCCTTTTCTTCCATATGGCCGCAAAGTTACGAAAAAAAGGCGAAATGAATCAGCGGCGATAGATTTTTTTGCCGTTGACAATGTAGATTCCCGGCCCGGCAATGCGGTCGAGGCGACGGCCCTGGAGATCGAAAATCGCGGCATCGGCGCCGGCGGGAGCGCAGGGGCGGGCAATTCCGGTCGGATCGCCGGGATTAGCCTTGATAGCGAGCAGGGTCTGATAGTGGGGGAGCAGGTCGGAGTAGGCTTGGTCGTAGTGGGGCCGCGAGGTGTTCATTGCGTTGAGCACCACCTCGGAGTTGCGACACTGGCGCAGGGCGGCGGTTATGTCGGCAACGTTTGAGTCGGGATAATGGGCCACATCGGGCTCCGAAGCTACCTGATAGGTTGAGAGGCCGAGCTCGCTCAGGGCAAAGTGGTCGTGGGTGTCGTTGCTGAAAAGCGCAATGCCGTTGGCCGCGGGCTGGCGGCTGGCGTTGACCATGAAGCGCACAAAGGCCGTTTCGGCCGGAACCTCGAAGGTTTCCGATTCGAAGGGGGCGCCGCCCTCGGTCGGGAGCAGAACGTCGAGCTCATGGGCGGGGGTCCATTCGGTTCCGTCGGCCGAGTAGTCGATGCGGGCATTGACCGGAGCGTAGGCGCCGCCGGAGGGGGCGGTGCGATAGGTCAGAATCATATGCGTGGATTCATTGAGGGTCGGTTCGGGGAGCCGGATGCTGATGTAGTGGTCGAGGCCGTCGGCGCTGGAGCCGTCGGGGTTGGAGTGGAAACAGGTGGAGTCGTCGCCGTCGAGCAGGTCGTTCCACGACGAAAGGATATCGGCGGCGTTGGAGTTGAAATGGTCGGCGGTTAGCGGCAGCGGGTCGATGAACTCGCTGTTGGTGCCGATTTCGGCGGCCACCTGTCGGGTCTGTTCGATGAGGTCGCGCAGCAGCTCGGAGTCGTCGACGAGCTCGAGAGTCCAGTGGGAGGGCGCAATTGCCGAGCCCCAGCGCACAATCGATTTGCGGCCGGCTGTTGCATGGATTGCGTTATGGCCAACTCCCTTAACGTCGGCCGTCAGCGATATGAAGCCGGGCGAGTGGATGGTTACGATGAACTTCTGCGGGGTATCGGACAGCGGCAACGGCGTTTGGTCTTTTGGAGCCAGGTTGATATATCGGCCGGTTGACACGCTTTGAATATAATAGCCGGGCGAGGGGGATTCGTCGGTGATTTCAGCCTCGGTGAAAATCCACTGCTGGGCCGGGTCGTCGGAGTTGATTGCAGCCACGGGTACGGGCACGATTGTCTGACCGTCGTCGGCAGGGCGGATGCTGAATTGCTTATACTGCTCGTTCCAGCAGAAAGCGTAGGTGCAGCCGGAACGGAAGCTAATGGCGTTTTCGGCGTTGAATTCGAGAATTTCGACGCCGAGCACCTGGTTATTGAGCGCCACCCATAGGGGCACGATGTTTTGGGGAGTGATCAGGTCGGAGTCAATCATATGGCTGACCGAGTCGCACATCTGCCTGAGGTCATTGACCAGCCATGGTTTTAAATAGCCCACCTTTCGGCCGGTCGGGTCGGCGTAGTCAACGAGCTGGCGGCCGCGTTCGAGCGCGCCGGAGAGCACACTGAACTGAGTTGAGTAGTCGCTTTGGCGAATAACGTCGATTACCGGAGTTTCGGAGCCATTGCTTTCGAGCACCAGGAACTGAGCTTTGCCCTCGGCAATGAGCCGGGCGGCCTGAGGGGAGACGCTGAAAGGCGCTTCGTTGGCAAAGGCCAGGAGGTGGCCCTCGGAGTCGAAGATTATGAAGCCGGCGCCGCCGGTAGCGCCGTCGACGCTGACGGTGGTTCCGCAGATGGTGAACTCATAGGCGCCGCTAATGGCGTCGGTGCCGTTGATAAAATCCTGAAGGCTGCCCATAGAGCCGGCCACGGCGGGTTTGTCGGAGCCGTAGGCGGGCTTGTCGGAGCCGACGCGGTCGTCGATGAAGATTATGGCTCGGTTACGGGGCCAGCCATTGTCGGCGGCAAGTTGAGCGATTTCGGCCTTCCATTGGTCGATTTCCTCCTGCGACAGGTAGGTGACGTATTCGTTGTAGTCGTTGATATAAAAGCCGTCTTGCGGCACGAAAAATCCCCACGACTCGAAGAAATCGGTCAAATCCTCGCCTGCGGCGAAGCAACACATTTTGGCGAAATGGAGCAGGTCGTCGACGGCGTTGACGTGTTGTCTATTCTCTTTTTTGAGAGGATTGTCGCGCAGAAGTTCGTAGAGGCGGGGATAGAATTTTTTGTTATGACCGGCGGCATGGTAGTAGAGCCAGAGCTGGAGCCACATGCGGGTGGTTCCCCAGGTTCCGTGCTGATGAAAATTGAGGCCCTGGTTGAAGCCGAGGGTATGATCGGCGGGCAGGGCGGCACGCGAACTGTTGGAGCCGCGATAAAACAGCGCGATGTTGGAGAACACGTTGTTGCTCTCCTCGGTGCAGCCCACAATGTTCATTGGCGACTGGTTCATATGGCCGAACTCATGAGCGGGGCCCCAGAGGTCCATTGTGGGGAAATTCATGATTACGGAGCGGAGAGTGTTGACGTGGTAGTTGGTTCGATACCAGGTGGCGCTCATGTAGCCCGAGGTTGTTGAAATGCCCATGAGGCGGTTGTTGAAGTATCGGTCGTAGTCGTCGGGGGCGATGTCGTCGCCTTGGAGGGGGTCGTACCAGTCGCGTCCGGCGGCTTTTTCAGCGCGGATAACGTCGTCGTTCATCAGACCCATAACCAGCATCTCGGCAACAAACATATCGTCCCAGGCCTTCAGGGTTGCAATGAGGTCGAAATTGCCGGCGGCGAATTCTTCGGGAGTGAGGAGATTGAACAGGCCCGGCTGGTCGCGGCCCTCGGAGTCAATAACGTTGAGGAAGTGGAGATAGAGAATGCAATGTTTGGAAAGCAGGCAGAAGCGGGGGTGGCTTGCACGCTGGCGGTAGTAGAACCAGTCCTCGTTAGTGTCGGGGGTGTAGAGCTCGTCGCCCTGGTAGTTGAAAAAGCCGTTGATGTGGCCGCCTTCGATGTGGATTTTGATGTTGTCGAAGTCGGTGAGGGGACGCAGGCGGGTGCGGCCATTGCCGGTGGCAACGGTGTAGTAAACGACCATCTGGGAGGCATCGTCTTCGCAATAAACAACGTTGAGACCCCGGTGGAGCTCATAGCCTGAAAGCTGGTTAATTGCCGTAACGTCGTCGGCAAAAGTATGGGGGGCAATCATCAGCCTGGCGCCTTCGGGAGCGGGGCTGTCGACCATAACGTAGATTGCCGATCCGGCGTCGGCCACGATGCCGGTAATGTTGTTGAAGTTAGTGTAGGGGTAGATTCCGGTCAGATGCGATGCGGGCATGGCTTCGGAGTAGGGTTCGTAGAGCTGCACGCGGAATTTGCGGGCGTGGTCGCTGTCCCATTCAACCGAGGGGTTGTCGGCATTGGTTTCGGTCCAGTTTCCGGAGTGGACCTTAAGCACCATTTGGCGGAGAGTTTCGGGCAGGGCCTGATAGGCGGCGGTGCTGACGAGCTGGTCGGCGCTGAGTGCCGCATAGTCGGGGTTGAGAATGGTGCATGCGGCGTCGGCAAACAGGGTCTGGAGCAGGGGTTCAAGCTCGGCCTGAACCATAAAGCCCCAGGTCAGGCGCTTGGCAGCCACGTCGGCGGCAGTGATTTCCGGCCGCAGAGTGAGGACCCATTTCGTGGTGGAAGCGTTGGTTTCCCAGCAAACAACGTTGTTGCTGCCGTCTTTGTGGGCGTAGCCGTAGCGTTTCTGGTTGTTGTTGACGAGGGGCTTGACGCTCTGGGGCTCGAAAACGTAGGCTCCGTCGAGCAGGTCGAATTCAAGCAGGGCTTTGTCCATGTCGGGTTCAACAACCGACTCCAGGGTCCACTGCTGGCTAATTGCCTTCGGGCTGGTCAGCACGGCGCCGGTCATGTAGTTGCGCAAAACGTAGGCATAGCTGCCGCTGCCTCCGGCTTCGGCAATCCAGAGCTGGCTTTCGGCAGCGGGATTATCGGCAACGCAAACGGCATGGTTGCCGGCAAAGGTCAGCGCGGAACCTGCAGCGAAGTTGGTTATATGGTAAACACCTCCGTCGACCAGCTCAACGGCTGCGGAGGCAGCCAGGGCCGACACTGAAAGCACGAGTGACGAAACGATTGATTTGAAATTCACGGGTTGTGTATTTTAAATTTGGTGGGTTTGCAGGCGCGAAGGCGCAGCATTTGCGGCCGCAAAGTTACGAATAAAAATGCTATGCGTGCAACTATGGACCCTTCCAAGTTTATCCAACTTGCGGGTGATTGGGGCAAAGTGCGCAATGGTTGGTCGAAAAGTCGTTTTGGCGGCTAAAAATGGTTAAAAGTTCTTATTGGGGATGCTATATAACATAAAAATGTCGGGGAAAATTGCTAAATTTGCGGCAATATTATTCATCATATGCTCAAATCTACGCAATTATAGTATAAATGTTATGAAGAGAAATCTCCTAAACTTCGGTCTGGCCGCAATGGCCCTGTCGGCACTTACAGTTCTGAGCAGCTGCGGCGGCAAGGACGACCAGGCCCGCGCAGCCATGCTGGCCGCCCAGGCATCACCGGCCCTGGCTGTTGAAACCATCGAGCTGAGCAACATCACGCTTGAAAACCAGTATCCCGCAACCATCAAGGGCAAAACCGACATTGACGTTCGCCCGATGATCAGCGGCAACATAGTGGCCGTTCATGTTGACGAAGGCGCCACTGTTCAGAAGGGCCAGGTGCTATTCACCATTGACCAGGTTCCCTACCAGGCAGCAGTCGACCAGGCTCAGGCGAGCGTCAACGTTGCCAAAACCGCAGTTGAAACTGCCCAGATTTCAGTGAACTCCAACCGCGCGCTTCGCGAAAAGAACATTATTTCGGAACACGCCATGCAGATTTCCGAAAATCAGCTGGCTCAGGCCAAAGCCCAGCTGGCTCAGGCGCAGGCCGGCCTCATCAATGCCCAGAAGAATCTGAGCTACACTCAGGTAACCGCTCCGTCGAGCGGCGTAGTGGGTTCGATTCCGCTGCGCGTGGGCGCTCTGGCATCGCCTTCGACGGCGCTGACCACGGTGAGCGACATAGCGCAGGTTTATGCCTACTTCTCGCTGACTGAACGTCAGATTCTTGACCTTACCGACGGCGGCGCCACCTCGCTGAATGCCGCCATTGCCAAGATGCCCGAAGTTGAGCTCAAGCTCGCCAACGGCGCAATCTACCCGCAGAAGGGCAAGGTTGCAACGGTTAGCGGCGTTATCGACGCCTCGACGGGCGCCAGCACCGTTCGCGCGCTGTTTAACAACGAAAACGGAGTTCTGCGTTCCGGCTCGACCGGCTCGGTTATCATTCCGGTTACGTTCAACGACGTTGTTGTTATTCCGCAGAAGGCCACCGGCGAAATCCAGGGCATGAAGTATGTTATGGTTGTTGGGGCCGACAACGTTCTGAGCCAGCAAACCATCGAGGTCGCTCCCGAGCAGGACGGCAAGAACTACGTTGTTACCTCCGGACTGAAAGCCGGCGACCGCATCGTTACGGAAGGCATCGGCACCAAGGCCCGCGCCGGAATCACCATTCAGCCGGTCGACGCTCAGGCTGCCGCCGCCCAGGCCCAGCAGGCTCAAGCAGAACAGAAGTAATCCAATCATCAAAGTCATTCAATAATGAACCTTTCGAGATTTATTAACCGTCCGGTACTGTCGACGGTTATATCCATATTCATTGTGCTGCTGGGTTTGATTGGCCTTGTGTCGCTTCCCATCACGCAATTTCCCGACATCGCACCGCCAACGATTTCGGTGTCGACGCAATATCCCGGCGCTAACGCCCAGGCCGTGCTGAACTCGGTTGTTGCCCCTCTGGAAGAGAGCATCAACGGCGTTGAAGGCATGACCTACATGGAGTCGAGCGCCACTTCAAACGGCTCGGCCACGATTACAGTGGCCTTTGAGCAGGGCTATAACCCCGACATGGCAGCGGTTAACGTTCAGAACCGCGTCAGCGCCGCCACGAACCTGCTTCCGGCCGAAGTGGTTAAGGTTGGTGTTACGACCCGCAAGCGCCAGAGCTCGATGCTGGTTGGTGTGGCGCTCTATGACACCACCGGCGTTTACTCGCCCGAGTTTCTGGATAACTACATGAAAATCAACGTTGTTCCGCAGCTGCAGCGTGTGTCGGGCGTGGGCGACGTTATGTGTATGGCCGCCGACTACTCGATGCGCATATGGATCAAGCCCGAGGTTATGGCTCAATATGGCCTGGAGCCGAGCGACATTTCGGCCGCCATTGCCGAGCAGAACCTCGAAGCCGCCCCGGGTGTGTTCGGCCAGCAGGGCAACCAGAGTTTCGAGTACACCCTGCGCTACAAGGGCCGCCTGCAAACCCCCGAAGAATTCGAGAATATTGTTGTGCGCGCTTCGGCCGACGGCGATGTGCTCTATCTGAAAGACGTTGCCGACGTTGAGCTCGGCCGCGTTACCTACGGCTTCGCCAATAAGCTGAACGGCTATCAGTCGTCGTTTGCAATGGTGTTCCAGACTCCCGGTTCGAACGCCACCCAGATTATCAACGACTGTTTGGCTCAGGTTGAAAAGATGAAATCCGACCTGCCCCCGGGCCTGGACTTCGCTATTCCGATGAACAACA
>CAZDVP010000066.1:0-10085 GCA_964508865.1 uncultured Bacteroides sp.
ATGCCGTTGCCTTCGTTGCCCATCACCACGATTGGCTGCGGTGACAGGCTCAGCGGAGTCCGGTAGAGGTCAACGCCGTCGAGAAACGTGCCCACCACCGGCGCGCCACTGCGGCTCAGCGCCAGGGCCAGGTCGGCCTCGCGGTGCACCCTGACGCGGGCCAGGGCGCCCATGGTTGCCTGCACCACCTTGGGCTGGAAGGCGTCGGCGGTTCCGGGGCCGGCCAGAATATCGGTGATTCCGAACCAGTCGGCCAGGCGGATAATGGTTCCGAGATTGCCGGGGTCCTGCACTGCGTCGAGCGCCAGAGCCATGCGTCCCGAATAGGCAAACGGCTCGATTTCGGGCAGCTCGAACACTGCCAGCACCGGCTGGGGCGACTGCTGCTGCGACATGCGCTCAATCAGTTTGCGCTCAACAACCGTTGTGCCGTTCAGCTCGGGGTGGTCGGCGGCAAAAGCGGCGGTGCAGAAGAGCTCGCGCACTTTGAAATAGGGCAGCGAATCGAGCACGCAGCGGGCGCCTTCGGCCAGAAAGCATCCGGCTTCGCGGCGCCCTTTGGGGGTAGAGAGCGATTTGACGAACTTAACGATTTCCGCCATTGGCCTTAGGGGAGGGTGGGTTAGCGGTTATATTCGGTCAGGGCGTCGTCGAGGAACTGCTTGAAGCGCGGAATGTTTTCGTCGTAGCCGTAGGAGGGCGAAATGGCGTCGCCGTTGTTGTCGAGAACAATATAGTAGGGCTGGGAGTTGGCCGCAAACTTATGGCGCTGCAGGTAGCTCCACTTTTCGCCTATGGTCGAAATGGTTACGGTGCGGCCGTTTTCCTCCACGGTGAAAGGAGCAGCAAGCGGCTTCTTGTCGTCGACCATCAGCTCGATGATAACGAAGTTATTGCCCAGGGTTGAGGCGATTTCTTCGGTGTCGAACACCGCACCCTCCATTTTGCGGCAGTTCACGCAGCCATAGCCGCTGAAGTCCATGAGCACGGGCATGCCCTGTTCGGCGGCGTAGCGCATGCCTTCGTCGTAGTCGGAGAAGGTGCGGGTTTCGCCGCGGGTGTAGAGGTTGAAGTCCTGAGTGTAGAGCGGCGGAACGAAAGCGCTGACTGCTTTGAGCGGAGCGCCCCACAGGCCCGGAAGCAGATAGACCGAGAAACTGAGCGAAATGAGCGCCAGAAAGAAGGAGAACACTCCGGTTGTTGGCGCGGGCGAATCGTGGGAGAAGCGCAGTTTGCCGAGCAGATAAAGACCGAGCAGGGCGAAAATAACGACCCATAGGCTAACGAACACCTCGCGGTCGAGAATATGCCAGCCGTAGGCCAGGTCGGCAACCGAGAGGAACTTCAGCGACAGGGCCAGTTCCAGAAAGCCCAGAACAACCTTTACCGAGTTGAGCCAGCCGCCGGAGCGGGGAGCGCTTTTGAGCATCGAGGGGAAGAGGGCAAACAGGGCGAAGGGAATGGCCAGCGCAAGGGCAAAGGCGCCCATGCCAACTGCCGGACCGACAATGTTGCCCATGGTTGCGGCTTCGACCAGCAGAGTGCCGATAATCGGGCCGGTGCAGCTGAATGAAACCAGAGCCAGGGTAAAGGCCATGAAGAAGATGCTCAGCATTCCGGTTGCGTTTTCGGCGCGCGAGTCCATTGCGTTGCTCCAGCGCGAGGGAAGCTTGATGTCGAACGCACCGAAAAAGCTAATTGCGAAAACAACCAGCAGCGCAAAGAATATGAGGTTGAAAACGGCGTTGGTCGATAGGTCGTTGAGCTTGCTGGCGCCGAAAATCAGAGTGATCGCCAGGCCGAGAACAAGGTAGATAACGATGATTGAAATGCCATAGATCGACGCATCGCGCATTGAACGCGAACGCGAGGCCCCTTTTTTGAGGAAAAAGCTGACCGTCAGCGGAATCATGGGCCACACGCAGGGGGTGAACAGCGCCAGCAGGCCGCCTAAAAAACCCCACAGGAAAATCGACCAGAGCGAGGCCGAGGCAATTTCGTCGTTTTCGCCGGTGCCCGCCACCGGCGCCCACCAGGGCTGCGACGAGGGGTCGAACGCCGCGCTGCCGCCCGATGTGGCTTCGGCTGCTGCGGCTGCCTGCGGCTCATTGCCGTAGGAAAACTCGAAGGACGAGGGCGGAATGCAGTTCTGGTCGTTGCAGGCCTGGAACTTGACAACGCCGGCCAGCGCAATCGCGTCGGGGTCGGTGACCAGGAATTTCTGCACCAGAACTATGGAATTCTCCCAGAAGCGCACGCTTCCCTCGAAGGTTTCTTCGTAGAGCTCAATGGGCTCGCGGGCCGGAGTGAGCCCGCTAACCGGCTGCAGGCCGGCGGTTGCGGAATAAGTTACCGAAGTTGGTTCGGGACCGTAGTCGAGCGGAGGAAGTTCGGTGGCATAGAGGTGCCAGCCGTCTTCAATCGAGGCCGAAAGGGTCAGCCGGGCGGAGTCGCCGCTAACGGAGAAGTCGGAGCTCCAAACAATGGGCTCCTGAAGTTGGGCGCTCAGAGCCATCGGCAGGAGCGCAAGCAGGAAAATGAACAAGCGTTTCATTATTTTTGGTCGAATTGTGCAAGAATCTGGCGGAGTTCCTCGTCGGTGGCGGTCAGGCGCGAGCGGCATTCGCCGAGTAGCTCGGTTGCGCGTCGGGTGTAGGCCGAGAGTTTGTCGATGTCGCATTTGTCGCTCTGCATGTGGGCGAGAATCTGTTCGAGTTCCGTAACGGCCTCGGTATAGGTCATTTCTTTAACGGGCTTTAGCATAGCTATTTCGATATGGAGGTTAGGGTTCCGTCGGCCAGTTCGGTTTCGAGGACTGAGCCGGACGGAATATTTGCGGCCGAGGTCACTGCCGAGCCGTTGATTCGGGTTATTGAGAAGCCGCGGGCCAGGGTGGCCTTTGGCGAGAGTGCGTCAATCAGAGCCGCGTAGCCTTTGAGGCGCGTTGCGGCATGGGCGGTTGCGTTGAGCGAGGTTGAGCGCAGGGCATCGGCCAGGCGGTCGAGGCGCCCCTGCAGGGGCATTATGCGCGTTGCCGACACTCGGGTGAGGGCTCCGGCCAGGTTGTCGAGCCGGCGGTTGGCGCGTTCAATCGCGCCGAGCGGGGCGGTTGGCAGCGCGCCGCTGATGTAGGCCAGCTGGCGGTCGGCGCCGCTGATTGCATCGGTTACGGTCTGGAGCAGCGCGCCGCCCAGGGCCATGAGCGTTTCCAACTCGTGCTGGCCGAGCGACAGGAGCAGTTCGGCGGCAGCGGTGGGGGTTTTGACGCGCCGGCAGGCAATGTAGTCCAGAACGGTAGTGTCGCGTTCGTGGCCGATGCCAACAATTACCGGCAGCGGAAAGAGCGCCACGTTGCGGGCCAGGCGCAGGTCGTCGAAGCCGTCGAGGTCGGTTGCCGCGCCGCCGCCGCGAATAATGCACACGCAGTCGAAATCGTCGGCCCGGCGGGCAATTTCTTCGAGCTGACCGATAACGCTGGCGGCGGTTTGTGCGCCCTGCACAACGGCCGGGAAGAGCTCGACGCTGAACCGCAGCCGCCGCGGATTGTGGAGCAGCTGGTTCATGAAGTCGCCATAGCCGGCGGCAGTCGGCGAGGAGATTACGGCGATGCGCTGGGTGGGGCGGGGGAGTTCGAGCTGTTTGT
Organism: uncultured Bacteroides sp.; assembly: GCA_964508865.1. Taxonomy (GTDB): domain Bacteria; phylum Bacteroidota; class Bacteroidia; order Bacteroidales; family Muribaculaceae; genus UBA3263. Next base: position 3,644 of record CAZDVP010000066.1, read on the forward strand.
TTTCGTCGGCCACTCCCTCGCTCATCAGAGTGTTGAGGATTTCACGGCGCCGGCGCTCGCGTTCGCCCAGGGTGAAGCCATAGTCAACGTCGGAGATGTTGAGGTTCATTCCGTAGAGCGGATGATAGCCGGCGGTTACGCAGATTTTCACTTTCAGGCCCGAGGCGAACTGCTGTCCGGTTTTCGAAAGGAACTCGAAGCGGATTTTGCGCCAGAGGTTGGCCCAGATTGTTGCGCGGGCTTTGGCCAGGGTGGTTCCCGAGGGGTCCTTCTGGAGCAGCTCCATGTAGCAATGGCCGCCGCTTTCGCGAACGTCGGAAAGCTCGGCCACGATCCAGACATTCCGGGCCATCGGGCAGGCTGCCACCAGGTCGCGCAGCAGCGTTTGCAGGTCGAGCAGCGAATAGTATTGACTTGGGCTGCTCATTTCTTTTTCAGCGGTTTGAAGCCTTTGTCGGTCCAGAGGAAGCGCATGAATGGGAGCATTTTTTCGCGCTCCTCGCCGGTGTTGGTCAGCGTCAGTATGCCCGAAGTGGGGTCAAACAGATATTCGGCCATGACGATTGGCGGCAGCTGCGATTCAACGACTCCCCAGGCCGAAGCCTGCGGCTCGTTCCATAGCTTGGGCAGGGGCTTCCAGTCGGTGTCGAAAAGCGCCAGGCGCGAGTCGGTGAAGTCGCCGCTGAGTGTTTCAATCACGCAATAGACCGTTTTCTTTTTCAGCGGCAGCAGGTGGATTGTCAGCACCCGGCCGGGCGAGGTCTGAACCTCAACCCTGGCCGAGTCGAGCGCCAGGATGCGGGCTTCGGTGCCGAGCAGGTTGCGCTCCGAGTGGTTCATCATTCCGGCCTGGGCATAGTCGATGAGGTCGCGCACGGTGCGCTGCTCCAGCGGGGTCAGCAGCGCCGAGGGGGCGGAGCGGAGCGCCCCGGCGGCCGTTGGGTTGGCCGGCAGGGAGCAGGGCATTGCGGCCACCAGGGCCGCTATGATGGCGAGGGCGATTTTGCGCACCGGAATCAGACAGTGAGGATTTCCTTCTCCTTGGCGGCGAAGAGGTCGTCGATTTTTTTCAGATATTTGTCGTGGAGCTTCTGGGCGGATGCTTCGGCGTCTTTTTCAACGTCTTCGGGCATGCCCTGCTTAATGGCTTTTTTCAGGCCGTCGATAGCGTCGCGGCGGGCGTTGCGCACGCTGACTTTGGCGTTTTCGGCTTCGCCTTTGCTCTGCTTGACCAGGGCTTTGCGGCGTTCTTCGGTCAGCGGGGGAATTGCCAGGCGGATAACTTCGCCGTTGTTTTCGGGCGTGATTCCGAGTTCGGAGTTGATGATAGCCTTTTCGATTTCCTTGAACATCGATTTTTCCCAGGGGGTGATAACGATGGTGCGGGCGTCGGGAACGCTGACGTTGGCCACGTTGGAAATGGGGGCTGCGGAGCCGTAGTAGTCAACGCGGATGCCGTCGAGCAGCTTCGGGTTGGCCTTGCCGGCGCGGATATGGCTGAGGGCTTCGTCGAGGAACTCAACTGCAAGCTGCATTTTTTCTTCGGCGGGGTCGAGATAGGTCTTGGGGTTAGTCATTGTGGTAAGAGGGTTGGTATTAGGTGTTATAAATTTAGAGAATCAGCAGTGAGTCGCCGTAGGTTCCGAAGCGATATTTCTCTTCAACGGCCACTTCGTAGCAGCGCATAACGTTTTCGTAGCCGCCAAAGGCCGCTTCCATCATAATCATGGTTGACAGCGGCAGGTGGAAGTTGGTCACCAGCGAAGTCGGCACGCCGAAGTCATAGGGCGGGGCAATGAACTTGTTGTTCCAGCCGGCAAAGCTCTTGAGGTGTCCGCCCATGCTTTCGCCGGCCACCATTCCGCGCAGAACCGAGGTTCCGACGGCAAGCACCTGCTTGTCGGCATCCTTGGCCTTGTTGACCATTTCAACGAGCTGGTCGCCAACCATAACTTCTTCGGAGTCGATGCGGTGTTTCGACAGGTCTTCAACGTCGATTTCGCGGAAGGTTCCCAGGCCGGAGTGAACGGTCATGAAGCCGAGGTTCACCCCCTTGATTTCGAGGCGTTTCATCAGAATGCGGCTGAAGTGGAGGCCGGCGCCGGGGGCAACCACGGCTCCCTCCTTGGAGGCATAGACCGTCTGGAACATTTCGCCGTCGATTTCTTCGGGTTTGCGTTCAATGTGTTCGGGCAGCGGGGTGGAACCGAGGTCGAACAGGGCTTTTTTGAACTCCTCGTGCGAGCCGTCGAAGAGGAAGCGCAGCGTGCGGCCGCGGCTGGTGGTGTTGTCGATCACTTCGGCCACCATGCTTTCGTCTTCGCCAAAATAGAGCTTATTGCCGATGCGGATTTTGCGGGCGGGTTCAACGAGCACGTCCCAGAGCTTATTTTCGGCGTTGAGTTCGCGCAGCAGGAACACTTCGATTTTGGCGTTGGTGCGCTCCTTGTTGCCATAGAGCTTGGCAGGGAAGACTTTGGTGTCGTTAAACACCATAACGTCGCCGTCGCCGTAGTAGTCGATAATATCCTTGAAGATTCGGTGTTCGATTTTGCCGGTTTTGCGGTTCAGGACCATCAGGCGCGCTTCGTCGCGCTCGGCCAGGGGATACTGGGCGATGAGTTCCTGCGGGAGGTCGAAGTTGAATTGACTGAGTTTCATTTATTTAAACTGCTATTGTTTTCGTTGGGGATTTCGATTTCAATGGTTTTCAGCTCCTCGATGAGCGGGAGAACGTCGGCGCAGTCGTAGATTCCCACGGAGCCTACGCGGGTGCGCCGCAGGGCGGTCAGGTGGCCGCCGCAGCCGAGCTCGGCGCCTATGTCGCGGGCAAGGGAGCGGATGTAGGTCCCTTTGCTGCAAACAATGCGCAGGCGCAGGGCGCATGCCTTCGGGTCGAAGTCGAGCAGCTCCAGCTCGCTGATAACTATGGGTTTGGCCTTGAGTTCGGGGGCTTCGCCCTTGCGCGCCATTTTGTAGGCCCGCTTGCCGTTGACCTTCACGGCCGAGAACACCGGCGGCACCTGCATTATTGCGCCGCGAAACTGACTGAGCGCGGCTTCGATGGCGGCCGGGTCAACGTTGTCGGTCGGAAACGTTTCGTCGATTTCCGTTTCGAGGTCGAAGCTGGGGGTCGTTGCGCCGAGCTGCACCGTTGCCACATATTCCTTTTCGCCGGCCTGGAGGGAGTCGATGAGCTTGGTTGCGCGGCCGGTGCAGATGAGCATAACGCCGGTGGCCAGCGGGTCGAGGGTGCCGGCATGGCCAACCTTGAAGCGCTTGACGCCATGGCGGCGCGTGAGCACTCCGCGAATGCGCTTGACTACGTCGAACGACGTCCAGTGCAACGGTTTGTCAACCTTCAGTATTTGGCCGCTGACAAAATCCATTACCAGAACAGACACAGGGCGCCGGCAGCGGCGCAGTAAACGGCGAACCAAACGAGTTTGCCTTTCTTAACAATGTTGAGCATCCATTTGCAGGCTGCGCAGCCAACAAGGAATGAGGCCAGGAAACCAACAATCATCGGCGCGGCGCCAATGGCGGCCGTGCCGGTGGCTTCGAGCGCGTCGGGCCAGAGCAGGTCCTTGAGGTCGAGCAGGCCCTCGCCGAGAATGGGAATGATTACCATGAGGAACGAGAACTGGGCAACCTTGGCGCGGTTGTCGCCAAGCAGAATACCGGTTGCAATGGTGGTTCCGGAGCGCGAAAGACCCGGGAGCACGGCAACGGCCTGGGCGCAGCCGATAACGAAGGCGTCGAGCCAGGTTATGTCGCGGCCCTGGGGCAGCGAGGGGTCGGCGAGCATTCCGCGGGTGCGGGTGAAGTAGGCAAAGGTGAGCAGCGCGGCGGTGACGAGCAGGCATATGCCAACAACTGTCAGATTGCCGTCGAACAGCTCTGAAATCTGCTCCTTGAAGCAAACGCCGACAATGCCGACGGGAATGCACGACAGTAGAATCTTGCAAACGTAGAAGAACTTGTCGTCGCGCTGAATGGTCAGGAAAGATTTGAGTAGCGGGTAGAACTCGCGCCAGAGAATCACTATGGTCGAGAGCACCGTTGCAACATGGAGCATTATCGAGAACTCCAGCGAGGCGTCGGGGTCGAGATTCAACCCGAGAATCTGCTTCATGATTTCCAGGTGGCCGCTCGACGATATGGGCAGATATTCGCTCAGGCCCTGAACGATTCCGAGAATGAGGGCATCAATCCAATCCATGGGTCAGTTATTTTTTAGATTTCGGACGATAAATGATTGCAAAAGCCATGAACACGAAGCCGAGAAACGAAATCGTGGGACCGACAACGATGCGGCGCGTCGAAAAAATGTCGGGCTCGAAGCCGGCGGCGGTGGTCGACGGGCCGAGCATCAGCAAAAAGCCGATAACTATGGCTGCGCCGGCAATGGCCATGAGGATGAAGTTGGTTTTGACCAGAGGGAATTCAACCGGCGTTTCGCGGTCGAGCTGATCGTTGGAGTGGTTGGATTTTTTAGCCATTATGGGGATGAATGGGTTAGAAAAGGTCGTCGTAGGACATGGTCAGGTAGCGCTGCGTTGCTATGGCGGCGGCCGACAGGCTCAGCAGCGGGCCCAGAACAATCATTGCGCAGCAAACAAAAATCAGCGTCGGCGCTCCGGCCACCTGGGCCAGCGAAGCGTCGAGGCTCCACATATAAGCATAGATTCCCGCCAGGATTGCCGAGGCGGTCAGCCCGGCCAGCAGGCCCTGAAGCAGGTTGCTCAGCAGGAAGGGGCGGCGAATGTAGGCGCGCGAGGCTCCGACGAGCTTCATGGTGTGGATGGTGAACCGGCGCGAATAAATGGTGAGCCGCACCGTGTTGTTAATCAAAACGAACGAAATCGGCAGCAGCGCGCAAACCGCCAGAATGAGCACCAGCATCACCATCGAGAGGTTGCGGTTCACCTGATCGACCACTTCGGTGTGGCCGTTGACCTGCTCAACGCCCGGCATTTCGGCCAGCGGCAGCATGATTTGGTCCAGCGAGTCGGCGCAGGCATAGTCGGCCTTCACGTTGATTTCAAATTCGGGCAGAAAGGGGTTCACGTCGAGCAGCTCGGTGAGGTTCTCGCCCATTTCTTCATGCCACGCGGCGTTGGCATCCTCGGGCGAGAAATAGCGGAACGAGGCAACGTAGGGGGCGTTACTGAAAAGCTGCTTGAAGCGGTTGATGTCGTCGAGGGTAGATTGTTCGGCCAGCACCACGTCGAACCCCATGTGCTCCTTGATGTCGGTTGTTATGCGGCGGGCGGCCAGCGCGAGCGTAGCGACCATGCCCAGGAGCAGGAGCACCAGAGCGACAGAAACTGTTGCAGTCAGCTGCACGCTGACCGACGAGAATCCTTTTCGCGATTTCATATACGAGCACAAAGTTACGAAATTTCACCCCCCTTTGTCAAGCAAAATCCCAAATTTCTTTCATAATTCTACGCTCTCAACGCGTAACCGCCTGATTCACTGGGCGCGAGGGCGTCTCGCCCTCGACAACTTTGCTCGCACAAAAAAATCCCGCCGGAGCGGGATTTTTTGGGGAGGGGTAAGTGCGTGTGTTGTTAAATAGCTATTTTAGCTGTTTTGGTCGGGGTTTTGACGATGTAGATGCCGTGGGGCAGGCCCTGGAGCGTGTCGCCGATGCGAACGCCGCGGAGGTCATAGACCTCAATGGTGCCGTCGACGCTCAGCTCGTTGATGCTCACCGGCTCGTCAATGTTGAGCAACACTTCGTTATGGCTGGCCAGGCTCGAGTCGAGATAGGATTCGTTGCGGCCAATGGCGCGGCTATTGGCCGCAAATGCCGGGCGCTGGGTGTCAGGGAGCAGGCAGAACGCGTGGGCACTTTCGGGGGCATCGACGGCGAAGAAGTTGCCGCTCAGGTGATTTTCGGCAGCCAGGGTGGCGGGCTCGTTGGCATCTTCCAGGAAGTTGAGGGTTACTTCGGGCGAAGTCGACCGGATTATTACCGGCTTGCCGGCGGCCACGAAGCTATTGTCAATCTTGGTCAGGTTGAGCATATTGTCGTTGAGCAGGCCGGTGTAGACCTCAGCGTCGGTGCTGAATGCGAACGGCATGGTAATGTTGCCGTAGTAGTTGCCGTTGCAATAGGTAAGGTCGGTGAGCGTAAGCGAGTTGACTTCTTCGAGATACCACCATGAATAAGGGGTGCCGGTGGCCCAGGTTGTTACGTGGGCGTTATTGATATTAGGAACGCTCAGTGCGCGCGAGCCGTCGGCAAAGGTGCCACCGTTGGGCATTTCCTTGTCGAAGGCAACTTCATCGCCGTTGCGCACCATATAGAATTGGCCGGGTTCGGTGTCTGACGTGCCGTTCTGAATGTTTGCCGTGTGGCTTGCCTGGGCAACATAGGTGCCCTGGGCCGACAGCAGAACCTTGTCGCCCGCGGGCTCGATTCTAAACAGCT
>CAZDVP010000067.1:0-10068 GCA_964508865.1 uncultured Bacteroides sp.
TGCGCCTGTTCCGCCACACCGGCTACGAAAGCATTCTCGAAGGCGAAGTGACCCAAACCGGCGTGGGCTTCGTTATCAAGCGCCGCGTTAACCGCGTGGCCGACATTTTCAACTTCCGCAAAGCCGTTAAGCAATGAAACTCAAGCTGCTGAAACTGATTGTTCCCTGCCTGGCGGCAATTATGGCCGCCGCGTGTTCAACAACGTCGCGTCTGGCGCCCGACGAAGAACTCTATAACGGCATCAAGAAACTCAACGTTGTTGGCCCCGACGGACGCAAGGCCGACCCCGCCCTCAAGAGCGACATCTCCGAGGCCCTGACGGTCAAGCCCAACAACCCATGGCCCATGACCAACATCCGCACCCCCTTCCCCTTCGGCCTATGGGTTTGGAACCACTGGTCGGGCCACGAAAAAGGCCTCAAACACTGGGTCTACGAAAAATTCGCCTCCGAGCCGGTACTCATCAGCGATGTGCGCCCCGACCTGCGCGTCAAAATGGTTGAGCAGATTCTCGACAACAACGGCTACTTCCAGGGCCGCGCCGACTACTCCACCTCCCACCGCCGCAATCCGCGCATAACCTCGGTCAGCTACTCGGTTGAAACCGGCCCCGCCTATCTGCTCGACACCATAGAACTGCCGCCCGACACCTGCATTCTCAACCACCTCATCGACTCCCTGGCCACCGCGCAGCCCTATCTGCGCCCCGGCATGCGCTTCAGCGTTGACTCGCTCAAGGCAGTGCGCACCAACATAGCCTCCGCCCTGCGCAACCGCGGCTACTACTTCTTCAACCCCGACTATGTTGAATTCCTTGCCGACTCCGTCAACCAGGCCCCGCAGCGAATTGCCCTGCGCATGACCCTGGCCGCAAACACTCCCCCGGTAATGCTCCGGAAATACAAAGTCGGCCAGGTAACCATGGTGCTCAACCGGGTCAACGGCGGAGGCACCCCCGACACCATCGACTGCCGGCGCGCCCGCCTGGTGCAGTTCCTTCCCTCGCGCTTCCGCCGCCAGATAGTCGACGAATGCATAACCCTGCGCCACGGCCGACCCCTGCGCATCGGCGCCATAAACTCAACGCAAACGCGCCTGAGCCGCCTGGGCATATTCTCCAACATCGACCTGACCGTGCTCCCCCCCGACTCAACATCGCTCGCCGCCGGCAACGACACGCTCAACGTTCTGGTTAACTGCACCCTCGACCGCCCGCTCGAAGTAACCCTCGAAGCCAACGTTTCCTCAAAAAGCAACTCCTACATCGGCCCGGGCCTGATGCTCGGAATCAGCCAGACAAACCTTTTTGGCGGCGGCGAACAGCTCGGCCTCACCCTGACCGGCAGCTACGAATGGCAAACCGGCGGCGACCGCTCCGGAGCCTTCAACTCCTATGAATTCGGCCTGCAAGGCTCCCTGGCCTTTCCGCGCCTGCTGGCCCCGCGCTTCCTGCCCCGCCTGCGCCGCGACCTGGCCTGGACGCGCATAACCGCCAATGCCGACGTGCTCAACCGCCCCCACTACTTCCGCATGGCCCAGTTCAACGCCGCCTTCGCCTACGACTGGAACCCCTCGCGCTACTCATCCAACACCCTGACCCTGCTGAAAATGACCTACAACAACCTGCTGCACACAACCGAAGATTTCGACCGCATCATGGACGAAAACCGCGCCGTGGCCCTCAGCTTCCGCTCCCAATTCGTGCCGCAGATTGCCTACACCTACTCCTACGACCGCCTCTTCAACAACGTTAACCAGCTCAGCTGGACCGCCACCGCCCAGGAAGCCGGCGGCGTTTTTTGCGGAATCTGGAAACTCTGCGGAGCCAAAGGCGAGAAAAAAATGTTTCAGATTCCCATTTCGCAATTCTTCAAGGTTTCCGGCCAGATAGTCTACGGCCGCAAACTCAGCTATAGCCACGACCTCTGGCTCGTTATGCGCGCCGCAACCGGTGTGGCCCACGCCTACGGCAACTCCTCCGAAGTCCCCTACAGCGAACAATTCTGGGTCGGCGGCGCCAACTCAGTCCGCGCCTTCACCGTGCGCTCCCTCGGCCCCGGCAGCTACCGCCCCGAGCGCGACCACACCGGCGACTACTTCGACCAGACCGGCAACTTCAAATTCGAAGCCAACATCGAGCTCCGATTCCCGATTATCGGCCCCCTGCATGGCGCCGTGTTCCTCGACTCCGGCAACGTCTGGCTCCTCAAAAAAGACCCCCTCAGACCCGGCGGCGAACTCCGCGCCAAAACCTTTCTGCGCGACCTCGCCCTCGGCACCGGCGTCGGCCTCCGCGTCGACGTTGGCATCCTCGTTATCCGCGGCGACCTCGGCATCGGCATCCACGCCCCCTACAACACCGGCCGCTCCGGCTACTACAACATGCCCAACTTCAAAAACTCCCTCGCCTTCCACCTCGCCATCGGCTACCCCTTCTAATTCCCCGCAAGCACGGCATACATCGGAATACAATTATTGCCTGAGGTCAACGAGAATGGCTTCGGAGTTGTTCATGCCGCGCATGGTGGTTCCTACGTTGGAGTAGAAAATGGTCGGGTCGCATACAATATATTTGCGGCCGTCTTTCATAACATAGTCGCCCTCGGCAGACCCGTCGGTGAAGGCTACTGCCGAAGCAAGATGTCCGGGATAGTAGAGCAAAACGACGTCAAGGCCGATAAGGTCGCGAACCAGGCGCGAAAAGTGAATGGCATGATCTTCGCAGTCGCTTAGCGGATAATGCCAGCTTTCGTCCATGAAAAATGAGCGCTCGCGGTGCCAGATTTCATCGTCGTAGCCATAGGGAAATGATTGGGCGAGATGAAGCAGAACATTAGCAGCATCGACCTGCGATTTACCTTCAATTGCCCGGCGTAGAACCGGATAGAGGTCGCGTTTAACCTCGTTTGACGCCGGAGTGTTAGCATAAATTGCCCAAGTTGTGTAGGGGCTTTGGTTTAATGTTGCTTCGGGATATGAATCGAAGAAGTCAATCAGGTTTTGATTAACCGTTACTTCGGCCTGCACATCGGGGTGATATTTAGCTGTTACGCTGCGAGGTTTGGACGGGCGATAGGCAAGTTGCATAAGGCTCCGGATTTCAAAGCTAAGAGGTTTTTCTTGAGGGAATCTGAACTTGCAAACTTCAAAACTGCTGCCTTCCGGGTAATCATTGCCGTAGAGATAGAAACGTTCGCCGTCGATTGTTATTGACGAGGCGGAATATACGATGCCGGGGGTGTGGTAGAGCAGTTGAAGATTGCGCGCAGAATCCATTGCGAAGCGCATTTTATAGCCGCTCTGACTGAACAGAAAACCGGCAAGAAGAGTCGCTGAGTTCCTGTCGTTGTTGGTCAGACTTCCGGCAATCTTGAAAAGCAATTGAAGGTAGGCCCAGTCGCAAAGCGCTTTTTCTTCGCGCTGCGCAAGGCAGTCTGAAATCAGATTATTGGTGCTTTGGCCATTGAGCCGGCTCCAGGCTTTTGCCAGGTCGGAACCTCGGGTGCCGTTTAGGCCGAACCACGACAACTCGGGTTGCCGCACGCTGAAAGTGGTACCATACATCGTCACTTCCAAACGCTTAGCGGGTGTTCCCTCTTCGATAACCGAAATCGGTTCAATTGGAGCAGGCCGGGGCGTTGGTGATGGCAGGGGTATTTCTTCTTTGATAATCACTGGTTGCGGGGGTTGGGGTTTGACCGTGTCGATATCCTCAATAATCGGTTGCGGAGTCGGAACAACGGGCGGTTGCTCTTTTCGGCGGATGCGGACAGGTTCCCAAGGTTCAGATAAGATGCGTGCAAAGTCCTCGTTAGCCTTTCTGCGGATGGTTTCGAACTCTTGATTTGCCGACTGCTTGATTGCCTCAAACTCCTTGAATGCTTTTGCCTTGTAATCTTCAAACACATCGGCATGGGCACTTATAGCCCACGCCGACATGATAATAACTAATGCTTTGTTTTTCATAACTACTTAATTGTGCGAACTGCTAAGGCAAGAGCATGAGCGGCGCTATCATCTTGATCATAGTAGAATAATTTTTTGCTTGCATCATACCATATATATTTACCTCCTGAAGTCAGGCCAGTAGAAGAAGTCCAAAAACAAAACTGAGTTCTATAGAAGAGGTCGATTGGTAACCAGTCTTGCGATGCAATGAGTTCTATTTCTGCAGCAGTTGGAAGTCGCCAGTCTGAATAGCCACCTACACGACTGGATTTACACAGTTGGTTGGCGGTGGACCAGTTTGTATAATAACGTTCGGAAGTAGATGCATTCAAAACAGATGTCTGAACCATCAGATTGCCAACAGTGCTCCAGTCGCTACTTTCGGTGGTCTGGAAGGATTTAATTTCGCCGTAGGCGGTAAACTTATTGCTAATTGCGTATGCCCGATAATAGTATTTCTTGCCATCTCTTAGATTATCCAAATCTGCTGAGAAAGTAAGATCTGTGCCTGCAACAATAATTTTAGTGGTGTTTTTGCCGACATCGGATAACGTCGGGATCTCTGTATCGTATGAGTAGATAAATCCGTGTTGAGTGAATTTTGGCTCACCAATATCGGTGATTTCGCCTGAAATAGTGGCTGTTGTGTACCGGACGTTTGTTGCATTACCTGTTTTTACTACCGGTGCATGGTCTTCAATGGCAACTACATTTCCGTAGCCAACAAATCCGACGTTTCGTGCGTATGCCCTTACATAATATACAACATTGGCTTTAATATCTATTGTTGTTTTAAAAGTCAGCTCGTCGCCATAAACCGGAATCTTTGTTGTAGACAGTCCGGTTGTGTCAGACAAGGTTGGAGTCTTAAATTCAGTCGACACGATAAATCCGCGCTCCAGATAGACAGGATTACCCTTGTGGGTGATTTCCCCTTCAAGAATCGCCATTGAATCATTGACCTTTGTCACTCCTATTGTTGATACTTTCGGACTGGCAGCTTCTTCGGTTATATGGATAATCTCACTCAGATAAGTATTTCCTTTGGAATCTTTGATATATGCCTGCACATAATACATGGTAGTTGTCTTTCCTTCGAAAAGATATCCATAAGAACTATTTAAAGAAGCTTTCTTTCCCGTTGACATCGGATTTTTATTCTCAGAGTAATAAACGCCTTTTTCAATAACTTGAATCTGATCAATCCGAGGGGTATTCATATTTATAATAAACCGGTTACCGTATCCATACACGTCGCGATAGTCATACGAAAGGTAAATCGGCATATACGGGTTGGTGTAGAGCCCGAGCGGGATGTCGAGCGACGCCGTCCGGCCCCCTTGAACCGAAAAGTCATAGCTAACATCCGGATACTTTTTTGAGGATATAATTACGGTGTATTCCCCGGTAGGTATATCGGCAAATTCAAAGTGGCCGTCGTCGTAGGTAACGGTGCTGCTGAGGGTGCTTCCGGTTTGTGTGCAAAGTTGCACCTGAACTCCGCGCATCGGTTCCGTGTTTTCGGCGTCTATTGCCAGACCATAAATTGAGCCGGACAATAGCTCAGAGTCGGATAAAATGTCATCTTTTTCGGAGCAACTGTTGCTAAGAATGCCAATAACTGCAAGAATCAGCTGCAAAGGTCTCAGATATCGTTTCATTGGTGTTATGATTGTTTAATAATAAGTGCTGAAAGAAACAGGTTCACCATATGTATAGCCGGCAGAGGTCTTTACGTATGCTCTGACGTAGATAGTGCTATATGTCGGGAAGTTGTTAACCGTTGTGCTGTAACTGCCGGTTCCTTTACCACTGACAACTATTTTATGACCGTCGCCTACAGTGGGGTTTTGTGCGGTTCCCCATGCAAAGCCGCGCTCTGTGTAGGCCGGCTGCCCGGCAAAGAGGATTGAGGCGTTTAATGTGGCCGAAAAGTCCATGCCGATTCCAAGGCCCATGTCGTTCAGGTGAATATTCGTTACCTGATTAGTTTGAACGCGTGGCGATGCGTTAGTGGTAAACATTTGTGTGCTTCCGTAAATAGGCTCGCCCGCCTGCATGGCAAAGGCGCGGAAAAAATAGGTGGCTCCTTCGTCTAATCCGGTAATTTCTTTATTATATGGTCCGGGCCATGAAGCATTTTCAAACACCTTGCTGTCTGCATAGGTAGGGTTGGAGCTCGTAGCGGAATAAACAAAGCCTCGAACAGTATATGTCGGATCGCCGGCAGAATTGATGATACCGTTCAGGCGGGCGCTGTTTGTTGTAATCTTGTCGGCGGTTGAGGTTACTACTTGTGTTTGAGAACCAGAGGTTGAAAACATTATTAAGTTCCCATAAACCGGTTTACCTCCTTGTATGGCATAGGCCTTTACATAGTAGGTTGCAGGATATTGTAAATTTGTGAGTGTTAAGTTAAATGTTCCTGTTCCGGTTCCACTGACGCGGTTGCGATTATCGGAAATTGTTGGTTCGTGGTCAATGGCAACGCAAAATCCACGTTCTGTATATGCCGGTTGGCCGGCATTGGATATTGTGGCATTCAGAGTGGCGGATGTCGCTGTTATATTGGTTGCTGCAGAGGTTATTATATTCACTTCGCTGACTGAAGTAGTAAACGAAACGATATTACCATAAACAGGAACTCCTGACTGGATTGCATAAGCGCGGACATAGTAAGTCGTAGGGTATGTCAACCCGGTAACATTTAAAGAATAGTTGCCGATACCTGAGCCTGTCACCTTATTGCGGTTGTTCGCTATGGTTGGTTCTGGCTCGGTTCCGTAGCAAAAACCCCTTTCTGTGTATGGCGGGTTACCGGCAACTGAGATTGAGGCATTCAAAGTCGCTGAAACGGCTGTTATAGCCGTGACTGCGGAAGTCGATAGGGAGGTTGTCAGGCTCGACATGCTAAATGCCACAACATTACCATAGATAATTTGCCCGTTTTGTTTGCAATATGCACGCGCATAATAAGTTTGGTTTGGGGAGAGGTTCTCTATACGGCAAGTGAAACTTTTCTGACTGTTAACGGCTACCGATATTGTGCCGACACAATTTGTGAGAGTCATTTCCTGTGTTGTGCTCCAAACAAATCCACGTTCAGTATATTTTGGAGCTCCTTCATTGATGATTTCGCCGTTGAGTGTTGCGGAATTGTTAGAGATATCAGATGCCGGCAGTGTGTTGACAGCAGATTGCGCACGATATTCACCAATGGCAATAACTCTTATCTCCGTATTCCCGCCGCCATTGAGAGAGCGAACCACAAGTATAGCTTCATTTTCGCCGCTGGCAAGCAGTGAGCGGTCAATAGTGACAACAATAGTGGCGGTTGCGCCCGGTTTGATTGCCTCTTCTGCGGGGTTTACCTTTATCCAACTACAATTACCATACTCAATGCTATAGGTCATTTGGGTGTAACCTCTATTGACAATGGTAAATGACATTGTTGTTAAACTCTCGCCGAAATCAAGCAGGTTGCGGTCGGCGGTAATTACAGCCGGGATTCTTTCAAGCTGCATGTGCTTTTGGGTGATTTCACCGGAGTTGACAATGACGGAGCTATAAGTTGTGTTGTAGCCATCCTTGGCGATTTCAACCATGTATTCTCCAGCGTTGATGTCGACGAAGGAATAATTACCATCGCTGCCGGTAACTGTTTGTTTCCCACTTGGTGTAAGTGAAACATTTGCCGACGCAATCGGCTCGCCGGTCGTCGCATCGGAAACTGATCCGACAAGGCTACCTTTGTTCTCCGGCTCGATATCTGACGAGGAGCATGCACATAGGCTAAAAGCAGCTACGAAATATAATAGATATCGTTTCATTGGTGAATATTGAGGGGGTTATTCGGTGATTTTGTGGAGTGAAACGTTGGCTTCGGTGTAAACGCCAGACTCTACGGTGACGATTTTACGGTTGGTAGAATACCCGGCTTTCTGAACCGTTACAGTATATTGCATAGCTTCAATTTCGGAGAATTGATAGCGGCCGTCGACTCCGGTTGTTTGCGTTTTCCCTCCGGGACTGAGGGTTACTGTTGCGCCCGAAACACCTTCGGCATCCATGTCGTCGGTTACGATGCCGTGGAGCGTAGAAAATACCTCAAAATCGGGTTCTTCCGAACATGAACTCAATCCGGCAATAAGGATGAAGCAAAACGTAAAGATTGAAAGTAAGTTTTTCATTGATTGGTTCTATGATAGTTAAAATGAAATGGAGGCAACAACGCCGAGGCCGTTGTTGTCGGTCACGGTCGGCGACCAGAAATATGAAAATTTATTTGCTCCGGCCGGCGAAGTCAGTATCCGGCGGGCTCCGGGGGCAACAATAGCGTCAACGATGTTGTAGACGTAGACCGCACATAAGGCTCCGATGCATATGTTGCGTCCGGTGTTATATGCAGTGCGTTTATCGGCATAGCTCTTTTTTTGAGCGGCATTGTGCGTACGAGATATTTTAGAGGTGTAGGAGTTGCGAATGCAGTCGGTATAGATGATACCGCCGATACACAGTACTGTGCCGCCCATTATGCACGCACCTTTGGCCGTAGAACCTTTATAGAGCTGCCCCCAACCGGGAATGATGGCAGAGCGCCAGAGCCCCTGCACGCCGTAGGTTGTTGTGAGCTTAACGTCGTCGAAACGCGGAGTTTCATTTACCAGCGAACGTGCATAGAGGGTTGACAAATGGTAGTTGCCGTCATTGCCGCGTACCCAGTACTCATCAATCTTTTTGGCGGTCAGGGTTGCCGGTTTGCCTTCAAGGGTCGTGTTAACGCGAATGGTTTCATCCAGAGTGTGCGTGTCGCGGTTATTGTAAGAGCTATGTCGCTCATCAGTGATTGAAGTCACGTCGGTTTTAACGGTTTGACCGCCTTCCAGTCCGGCCTGGACTAACAGCGAAGACAATGCCTGATCGCGAGCCTGAGTCAAAGATTTGGCATCGGAAATCACAACATCATAAACAAAGGTGGGATTAGATGGCTGAATGGAACTGTGGAGCCAACGTGGCTTAGCTTTGTCGGATGTTTCAGCGTTAGCTGTCGGCAGGGTAATGCAAGCCACTGCCGACAGAATAACCAAGACTCGTTTAAAACGGTTACTTTGCATTTGAACCGCCATTTACGAAATTCGAAATTTTGTCGCCAACACTGCTGGCTCCTTCAATATCGGCCATAGCCTGTTTGATTGCCTTTTCGCGAATCTGAGCCATTTTTTGTTCGCTCATCATCCACCAGCACTGCATCTGGAAATTGCCTTTCGAGGCTTCGCCTTTGGCTATTTTCAAAGCGGGCACACCGAGTTCCCCTTGAAGATTTTTGATGAAATTCTGCTCAGCCATGTCTACCAGATTGTCGGATTCTTCTGATGTCAGGTTGCTGACTTCGGAGGTGACGCGCTCACGAACAACGCCGCTTCCCGTAGTTTTAACGTATTCATTGATGGCCTGTGTCATGCAGTTGCTCAGAGCGGTGTTAGCGCTTTTATAGCCATTGAGAGCCTGACCGATAAGCAGAACTTCGCCGGATGCCTGGCGCTCCATCAAACGCACCATGTTGCCCTCGATAGTGCCGAGCCCCTGAACTTTCCAGCCGTCCTTAACCATTTCTTTAGCGGCCTTCTGCGCTTCCTTCTTCTCGGATTTTGAGAGACCTTGGGCTTGAGCGGCAGGTGCGATAGCCAACGACAGGGCCATCAGACATGTAACAAAAAAGTTTTTCATAATGTGATTGTTTGTTGTTTTGTGCCTGCAGACAACCCCGGAGCAGGCTTATGGACAAACAGAAAGCGCGGGTGTCTGATTTGTTGCCGTCTTACTTTCTGAGGCTTCTCGCATTGCCCTTTCCTGTCAGACGGCAACGCAGAAGCCCACGCTAATATATGCAACAATCACGTCGCGGGGCATAGTGTCCTCACGGAGCTATGGCCGCTGATTGATATTACATATCCACGGGCGTCTATCGTTGCACTAATCTTGACAGGAAAATGAAATTTTGCGAGAATTTCAGAAAGTCAAGAATAAGCGCGCAAATAACGCTTTCAAATATAATATATATGCACCCACCTCGCTTAACCCCAGACCGGGGCTTCTGCTATGCGGTTTGCACCTGCAAA
>CAZDVP010000068.1:0-10005 GCA_964508865.1 uncultured Bacteroides sp.
CCGCACCATGGACTGGGCCCGCATCTCCTGATGCAGGAGCTACGGGCCCGGACCGGAGATGGGTTAGATATGTTTAAATCTTTTGAAGGATGTAGGAGAGCACTTCTTCGCCGTCGAAAAAGAAGCGTTGGCTGATTTCGTTGCCTTCGCGGTCAATCCATACAAAGCCGGTAGGATTCGTATTGTCGAATTTTGCCAGGGCTTTGTTGTTGATAAAAGGCATAACAGGAATCAGACGGCGGGGCAGTTCGAGAACTATGTTGCCCTTGCGGTCAATAAATCCGCTTTCGGAAGGCACATAGGCCCAGTCGTCCCATAGGAATCTGGTTGAATTTGAGTATTCGTAGCCTGCCTTAAACTGCGGCTCGATGGTGAAGTTGCCGTTTTTGTCGCACCAGCCTCTTTGACCGTCGAGTGTGACCTGATACCATTCGCCGTCGGTTTCCATTTCGCTGAATTGAGGTTCAATCAGTTCGTTGCCTTCGGCATCAATCAATCCGAATTTTCTGTCCTTGCAAACAATTATGCAGCGGTTGATGTCAACCGGACTGAAGTTATAGTAGTCGTCGGCATCGCCCGGTTCGATTAAGAATTGATGATTCTCAAGGTCATAAAGGCCCACTTTGGAATCCCGGTCTTTTACAAGAATCAACTCCGGATAGTATGTGCTGAAAGCAAATGCATCGTCGGAGGTATATAGTTTCAATTCGTCTGTGTTTCCTTCGTAGTCAGGAAATACCTGCTCGCCGTCCTTAAGCCGGTAAATATGCTCATCATAGTAGAGCGGGCGTTTCGTAGCGATATATTTCGACTCCAGGCCGCTGATAGATTTGCCTTCGAGGTCGGTTATCACTTCGCCCTTGGCGTTAATGAGCCGGTGCTCTTCATTGAACGCGCCGAAATTGCCGGCAATCTCAATGTAGCGGTTCTCCATGCCCGACGACGGAGACAGGTATTGACGGTATTTTTCGCCCATAAGTCCGTAGAGTTTGCCGTCGGATTCGTAGCTGGTTTTTCCGGTTAAATCAATCAGACGCTTATTGCCGACTATTGCAATTTTATTGCTGTCGAAAATGGAGATATTGACGTGGGGATATTTCGCTTCGTAGTCGGTACTGATGAGTTCGCTGTTTGGAATGACCTCCTCGCCTTTGTCATTGACGTAGTAGCTGGGGTGGCTATCCCGCCCATAGCCTACATTATGGAATGCAGGCAGCAGGGTCAGGTCAATTCGGTTGTTGAACTCAGTGAGCATCCGTTTCTTGGATGAATCGCCGCAAGCCGTCATGCTCAATGCGAGCATGGCGGTTGCAATGAATTTCAGGCTATTTATTGTGCGGTTATTCATAGTCTTCTTCATATGTGGGATTAGCGCTGTCCATAACGTAAAGTTTCACGTCGTTGTCGGGACTGTATTGGATAGTGAACACGTCTATTTTGTCAGGTTTGTTGCCGCTGAGGTTAATGCCCATCTGTTCGGTCAGAATCTTGTAGATTTCAGCTCCGAGTTCATAGTTGCCCTTGGTCTGGATGCTTACGCAATATTGGCTGACTTTGTCGGTCGGCACCAACTCCGCAAGGTATCGACCCCGGCGGTAAGTCCACTTTATGCCTCCGTTTTCGAAGTTGGCATAGATGTTCATGTTGACTTTGCCGCCATAGTAATCTGCGTCGTGAATGCAAAGCATACCGTCGCAATAATCGGTGTAGTCATTGATGCTCTGTTGGGAAATGGAGTAGGGGATTTCGTCGATTGGTTGGCCAATCCAGAGCTGTGTGCCCATGAATTTTGCTGCATCGGCAATTGCCTGAGCGGTGGGATAGTGGCTGAAAGCGGTAGTCTGTATTTCAGAGGCCGAAGGAATGGTTACGTAGATACGGTCGGTCAGATATTCGCCTTTTGGGGAGATAACACCATAGAAACCTTCGGTGGCCGACGGACGTGCGAGGAGAACTTTGCCAACTTTTTCAACGTTGCCAAATTGCGGCTCTGCGGTGTATTCACCTTTGAGATTAACGATGCCCCAGCTCGAATCTTTTTTAACGAAGAAGTGGTCGCTTCCGGCCGATTTGATTTCGTCGAAGCGCTTCGGGAAAATAGATTCTCCTTTTCGATTGATAACGGTCCAGGATTTTTCGTTGGTGCTGACAATAGCGTAGTCGCCCGAGTTAAAGAAATGACCGACTTCTTTGTATTTAGGTTTGATAACGGTTTCGCCTTTGAGATCGAACCAGCAGTATTTTCCTTCGTCTGTTTTGGCAACATACATATCGCCATCAAGATTTATCCACTCAAAGCGAGGATTTATGATGAATTTGCCGTCGGAATTAACAACGCCCCACTTGGAGTCGCATCTGACCAGGAAATTATCGTTGAAGCCATACAGAATGCGGATTGCATCGAAGGTTACTGAATGGAGTATCGGCGAACCATCGGAGAATTTAACGACTTCGATATCGTCGCTGTCGGTGGTATAGATTAGGTATTTGCCGTTGTAGTTAAAGAATTTGGAATTTGATATTTCCAGATTCGGCAACAGCTGCTTGCCGTCAGTTGTCATGAAATAAGCCCGGTTGGCAAGGTCGCCGTAGCAGATAACGCCATCGCGAGGAATTGCAGCAATGAATGCATTGTCGGGGAGCGCGAATTTAACGTTGCCTTTGGCGTCGATAACTTTGATAGGTTCGTTTTCCTCGGAAACAATAGCCAGACCGCCGTTGAAGTCAGTGGCATCCTTGAACTTGGGCTGGATTTTAAATTCGCCCTTGGAGTTAACGTAGCCAATATTGCCCAGCGTGTCGGTCACGGCGAGCGCCAGGCCTGAGTGTAGAGTGCCGAGAAAGCCGTTTTCGGGCTCTGAGGTCTGCTGACCCTTTTCGTTAACGAAAACAACGGTCTGGTTTTCAGCTACGCCGAGGGCAACGGGATCGGCATTTTCTACTTCTGCCGCAAGGGCCGTCATAGAATCGTTTGATTTGGAGCAACCGGTGGCAACTGCGGCGAAAGCGGCAACTGCAGCGACTTTGAAAAAGTTTAGTTTCATGTTGAATGTTGGGGGAATAATGGTGGTTGATTACTTGCGGGGTTGAATAGGGGGACCGGAGCGTCGTGTTGCCGGTTTTTTCGCAGAACCGGAAGTTGCCGGCTTTTTGGCGGCAGAGCTTCCGGTCGGCTTTGCCGGCTGTTTTGCAGCTGCAGCTACCAGCTTCCATTGGCCGTCGACCTGGCGGGCTTGCGGAGCTGCGCCTGTATAATATTCATAGTCATAGATATCCCACTTATAGTCTTGCAGATTGAACGTTGAGATATAAGCGAGCTTCTTGCCATCGGGAGTATTCATGTAGTGAGCAACCAGGTTGTCGTTAACAATCTTGAGCGGAGCGGGCTGTTCGCCCAGATAGAGCCAATATTGGTTGAACTCGGCCAGATTAGTGGAGTCGTTCAAAAAGAATACCGGAGCTAAGGCGCTATAGGTGTGGCCTTGATATTCAGTGGTTGCAACAACGTAGTCAACTTTGCCGCAAGTGATTACCGGCGCGTTCTTGGCCGGCAAAGTCCATAGGGGCGAGTATTCATATGCCCCGATGTCGGTGCCTCCAAGCATTTGGTGAGAAATGAAGTCGGCATCTTGAAATGCACTGCTTATGCCTGCGTTAATCAGAATTGAGTTTGGCGAAACTATACGGCCATTCTCCAGTCCGGCCGTTTGTTCGTCAAGAACGATGAGTCCGCGCTCAGCGTCGAGTTCCGGAATGCCGGTGCCTTCTGATGTGGCGCATTTGACCATGGCCGGCTCGGCACCGTAAGGGGTGCGGATATCGTTGCCGTTGTCGAAGAACACGCAGTTTTCCAGTTGAGGATATTCCGGAGTTGCTTCGTCGGCATATACATTGTAGGAAAAGGCGTTGTTGGGGTTGCCGACAAATGTGCAGTTCTGGAATTGACTTTTTGGGGTAATGGTAACCACTGCAGCTTCGTGATATGCGCCCGAATGGCTGTCAAGTGTGGTTTCGTTATCCATAAATACGCAGTTGCTTGCATAAATCGGGCTGAAAGCCGACATCGCCGATGCTTTGTCGTATTGCGCGGTTTTGTTTCCGATGAATTCACACCTGAAAAAATTGACAGCAATCTTGTTGGTTATTGCGCGAATTGTTACGGCACCTTCCTTGCCATTGTTGTTGAATGAGCAGTGGTTGAATTGCGAACCTATGCCGGCCGTGCCTCCGTCGAAGTCCATGCCGGCAAGGGCATGAGAGTTGAAGGAAACGTTGGTTGCGTGAACGCGAATATTTTTTGCACTCAGGCCGTAGCCTTTGCTGTCGTTAACTTGACAGTTAGAGAGTACGAGTACATTATTTTCGCGCCCTTCGGCATCGATTTCGTTCATTGAGCAATTGGAAATATTTGCAGTACTGCCTGGAGTCCAGAGCCCGATGCCGAGTCGACCGTCAATTTTGCAGGATTTTAAAATGCAATCTGCACCCAGTCCGAGATTTTGGGTGAACTTGACATGATATATGCCACTGTTGCCGAAGCCGGGATTACGCTCGTCAAGAATGGTGAACTCATTTGTGTCAGTGTTTTCATCAGGGCAGCCGCCATAGAATATAACGTTCGCATAGCCTCCTTCGTGAGGCGCTACGTGGTAATAGCCCGGTGCGGCAAAGATTGTCAGCCGGTCAACCTGAACTGATGATTTGAGAACTGAGCCGAGATCGCTTGTCGGTGAGTCGGCAGTCAGGCCGTTGCCGGTTCCGTTGGGTGAAACGTAGCGGGTGATTTCAATGGCCATGCAATGCAGTGCGCCGGAAATTGACAACAGGGCCAGGAGGGTTAAACATCGGATTGTGCGCATAAGTGTGAATCAGGTCTGCTGCTGGTCCCCGGGAGCAGATGTTTGGGTTGGATACAACAAAAGCGTGGGACGATGTTTTGCCGTATACCAACCTGAGGCATCGCCAAACGCCCTGAAACGATATACAGCCCACCCCACGCATTGTCGGTATATCGTGCCCCGCGCGCTGCGGGGTGGGGATATAGCGCACGCATGAAGCGTTCCGGCTGCTTTTTTCCGTTTCATAGAAAAATTTGGCGATTTTCAGATTGGAAAAAGCAAAAACGCTTTCAAAAAGAAATATATTTTAAGGTCGGAACCTGGCTCGCTTGCCTAAAAAGTTCTCGACACGGCAAAGTTACAAAAAAATTATGGAAGAATCAAATCTGCATCGAGGAGGCGGGCAATGTTGCGGCGGGCGCAGCGGAGGCCGGGCGGCAGGTCGGAGCGGTCCATCAGGAAGGTTGGTTGGGTATTATTTGGCGGAGAGGAGGGGTAGGGGATGCTTAGGGGCGGGAATGTCGTCGGCGGTTATTTGGGTCAGTGCCTGCGGCGAGGTTTCGTTTTGGCTGATGATTCTAACGGCCATGGCGGGGAGAATTTCGGTTTGGATGAGGTTGAGGACGTGGCGGGCATTCCCAAAGGTTTGGTCGCGGACAAGGTAGTCGCACAGCAGGCGTGTTTCCAGGGCTACGCGGGCATCGCCGGTGAGCTCGAAGCGGTTGCGGGTCAGGTAGTTCTCGGCAATTTCCATGAGCTCGGCGCGGGTGAAGTCTTCAAAAGTGTAGATGTTCGACCGCGGAATGCGCGATTTCAGTCCCGGGTTCATTTCAAACATCCGGAGCATCGGACCGGTGTAGCCGGCAAGAATCAGCATCCAGTCGCGACGGGCGGGGTCAGACAAGGCGGTGAGCAGAGTTTCAATCACGAATTTGCCAGGGTCGCGCGAGTCGTCGGCCTGAAAGAGCTGATAGGCTTCGTCGATGAACAGAATGCCGCCTTTGGCTTCTTCGATAGCGGCCAGGGTCTTTTCGGATTCGGAGCTATAGTATTGACCAAGAAGCGTTGAGCGCTCGCGAACAACCACATGGCCCTTCGAAAGCACTCCGGCGCGGTGGAGCATCGAGCCGATGAGCTTGGCCACGGTGGTCTTGCCGGTGCCCGGCGAGCCGAGAAACATTGAGTGGAGCGGCTGCGAGGGAGTTGGTAGACCGATGTCGGCGCGCATCCGGTTGAAGTGCACGAGTTTTTCGTAGACCGCGAGTTTTTCTTTCACCGCCTTGAGGCCGGTCAGATCGTTGAGGGTGACTTCCGGCTCGCTGGCTTCGGGCTCGCTGGATTCCGGCTCGTCGGATTCCGGCTCCGGGGATTCTGCGGGCTCGGCCTGAGGCTCGGGGCCGACGGTGCCTTCCGACTGTTTGAGCACCGAGGCTGCAACGGGCATTGTCAGCTCCAGTCGCTCGCGGGCTGCAGCGAGCGAGTACTCATCGAGCGGACGGGTCAGGTCGCCGAGCAGATAGCCCGGTTCGTCGGGGCCTTTGGATGAGAACACGAAGCCGGCAACAGGAAAGTCCATGCAGAGCAGTTCGGCGTAGAAAACTCCGCCATTTTCGTCGCTAACCCTGAAGGGCTGCTCAACAAACATTTCCCCGTTGCGAACAATTGGCTCGGCAAAATGAGTTTCAATTCGCCCGCCGTCGGGGAAGTAGAGCCGCATTTCAACTTCGGGGAGAATCAGCGGCGCGGCGGAACCGAAGTTTTGGCGGAGATGAAACCGCACGTAATAGTCCTTATCGTCAATCGTTTTCAGGTTCTTATAGAGGCGAGCCTCCCAGTCGGGGCGCACGCCGCATTCTTCGGCCTGATACCATTCCGACTCGTGAAGAAGCGGGCGCTGACCGTAGAAGCGAAATCGGTATTCGCCGAGCATCTGACGGGCGGTTTCGTCGTAGACGGCCAGCCGGTAGCCATGGTCGGCGCGAAAGGGAACGGCCGCGAGCGGCAGGTCGAAGATTTCGGTGTGGAGCACTTCGCTTTTGTGTATGCTAACGCGCCGCTGAACCGTGTGGAGCTCGGCGCGGTCGGTGTTGTCTATAACCGTCAGGCGCAAAAGGTGTCGGGCGCCGCGCGCCGGGTCGTTAAGCACCCGCTCGTTTGAAATATCGAGTCTAAGGGCAATTCCGGCGGTCCGGTCGTTGAAAATGAAGTCGTGGCGTTCGTCGAAGGTGAGCATCCACAGGTCGTTGCCAACTTGCACCTTGTCCTCGAGGGTGTAGTTGGTGATATAGGCTTTATAAATCGTTATGTCAAGTTGTTTCATATATCTACAGTTATTTTAAGTCAATGGTTAATAATTTAGGTTTCTCAATCGGAGGCCTATCCTCCGATAATGGTTTCCAACATGTCAATGTGCGCATTGCCCCGAAGCCTGACGGAGAGATGCGGACACAGCATACCCCGGGCTATCGAAGGCATTTTTTGCGGATAAAAAATGTTGGTGAGAAACTAAATGCGCACCTACATCTTCGAGTCGCCCGGAGGGACGACGCCGCTGAACGAGTATTCAAACAGATGCAGATGCTTCATAACTATAAATATATGGCCGGAGCCTGACTCCGACGCTGCAAATTTACGGATTAGGTTTTAATCCGCCAAATTTTCGGGTCAAAAATTTATTCACCGGAAGGAGGCGACGATGCGCGAGCAGGCCAGGCCGTCGCCGTAGGGGTTGACGGCGGTCGACATCGCGCGATAGTGGTCGGGGTCGTCGAGCAGGGCCGACACTTCGGTCAGAATCTTGTTGAAGTCGGTGCCGACGAGCTTCACCGTTCCGGCCTCGAGGGCTTCGGGGCGTTCGGTGGTGTCGCGCATAACGAGCACCGGTTTGCCCAGCCCGGGGGCTTCTTCCTGAATGCCGCCGCTGTCGGTCAGAACAATGTCGGCCTTTTCCATCAGGTAGACGAACGACAGGTATTCCAGCGGTTCGATGAAGAACATGTTGCCACCGCAGTTAAGGTCCCGGCCGAATACTTCGTGGATTGGTTTGCGCACGTTGGGGTTGAGGTGCATGGGGTAGACGAAGTCAACTTCGGGATATTTTTCGGCCAGCGCCTTGATTGCCCGACACATTGAAATGAATCCGCTGCCGAAGTTTTCGCGGCGGTGGCCGGTTATGAGCACCAGTCGGCGCCTGCCGGAGTCGAGGCGGGTAGTGTCGTAGCCGGCGGCGGCCAGTTCGGCCTGGAGGGTGCGGCTCAGGTCGGCGTTGTTTTTCATTTTATCGACTACCCAATAGAGCGCGTCGATAACAGTGTTGCCCGTGACGGCGATTTTCGTCGGGTCGACTCCTTCGCTGAGCAGGTTGGTGCGGCTCAGTGGGGTTGGGGCAAAGTCGAACTGGGCTATGCGGCTCGTTATCTGGCGGTTCATTTCTTCGGGCCAGGGCGAGTAGATGTTGTGGGTGCGCAGGCCGGCTTCAACGTGGCCCACGGGAATCTGCTGGTAGAAGGCGGCCAGGGCGGCGGCGGTTGAGGTGGTTGTGTCGCCATGGACCAGCACCACGTCGGGTTGCACCTGGCGCAAAACGTCGCGCATGCCCAGCAGCACGCGCGAGGTCACGTCGTAAAGATCCTGTCCCTGCTTCATGATGTTCAGGTCGTGGTCGGGTTTGATTTCAAAGAGCGTCAGAACCTGGTCGAGCATCTGGCGGTGCTGGCCGGTTACGCAAACAATGGTTTCAAACTCGTCGGGATGTTTCTGGAACTCCTTGACCAGCGGAGCCATTTTAATGGCTTCGGGGCGGGTTCCGAAAACGAGCATGATTTTTTTCATATGGCAGAAGCGGGGAGGGTCGGAATTGTTATTTTTTGAAAATGCCGCAGAAGTCGAGAATCACTTTTTTGTCGGTCCACTCCAGCTGCTTGAAAGGCCTGTGGGCAACCAGAAATGCCACTATGTCGGCGCGGTCGTAGGCTTCCTGATAGTCAGTCAGCTTGAAAACATTGTGGGTCTCAACGTTGGGCTCAACAACCAGAATGTCGGCATTGCTGCTGCCTTGCATAACTTCGCTGACAATTTGTTTGGCCGGCGATTCGCGCAGGTCGTCGATGTCGGGCTTGAAGGCCAGGCCCATGAGTGCCACCGTTGGCTGGCGGTTGTTTTTCAGCTCGAATTCGAGCATTGCGTTCTTGACTTTTTCGGCACACCAAAGGGCCTTGTAGTTATTCACTTCGCGGGCCGTTGCAATGATTTTTGATTCTTCGGGGAACTCGGCGGTGATGAAGTAGGGGTCAACCGCAATGCAGTGGCCGCCAACGCCGCAACCGGGCTGCAGAATGTTGACGCGCGGGTGTTTGTTGGCCAGCTGAATGAGGTCCCAGACGTTTATGCCGGCTTTGTCGCAGATAAACGAAAGCTCGTTGGCAAAGGCAATCTGCACGTCGCGGCTGGAGTTTTCGGTTAGCTTACACATTTCGGCGGTGCGGGCGTTGGTGGGGTGGAGTGTGCCCTTGACGAACTGCGAGTAGAACTCCTGGGCCTTGCGGGTCGATTCTTCGTTGATGCCGCCGATAACACGGTCGTTATTCACCAGCTCGTAGATAACGTTGCCGGGCAGAACGCGCTCAGGGCAATAGGCAATGAAGATTTTGCCCTCGAGCTCCGGCCGCTCCGAAAAAATCAGGCGAGCCATCTGCTCGGTTGTGCCTACGGGCGAAGTCGATTCGATAACATAGAGGTCGCCCTCCTTGAGCAGCGGAAGCACTGCGCGGGTAGCGGCCTCAACATAGCTGATGTCGGGCTTATGGTCGCCTTTGAACGGCGTGGGCACAACGATGAAATAGGCGTCGGAAACCTCCGGCGTCAGCGAAGCGTGCAGCCGGCCCGAAGCAATCACCTGTTGCAGCATCTCCTCCATGCCCGGCTCGATGATGTGAAGTCGGCCGGCATTGGTTTTTTCAACTACTGAAGGATTGATGTCAACGCCGACTATATCAACGTTGCCCTCCTTGGCTGCTATAATAGCAGTGGGCAAACCGATATAGCCCAGGCCCATAAAGCATGCTTTCATGTGGAATGAATCTGTTTTTTCGTTTAATAAGTGCAAAGTTACGCATAATTTCGCTAACTTCAACTATTAAACGCACCGACGCCGCAAATTATTATCCCG
>CAZDVP010000069.1:0-9943 GCA_964508865.1 uncultured Bacteroides sp.
TGGTGTCGATGAAGCGGCGGATGCTTTCGGGGGTGTAGCCGCGGCGGCGCATACCCGAAATGGTTGGCATGCGGGGGTCGTCCCAGCCGCTGACCAGTCCTTCCTGAACCAGCTGCAGCAGTTTGCGCTTGGACATTACCGTATAGGTCAGGTTCAGGCGGTTGAACTCAATCTGGCGGGGGCAGTAGTCGCCTCCCTGAGCCAGCTCCTGAGCGAAATAGTCGTAGAGCGGACGGTGGGGCACGAATTCCAGGGTGCAGATTGAGTGAGTAACGCCCTCAAAGAAGTCGCTCTGGCCGTGGGCGAAGTCATACATGGGGTAGACCTTCCAGGTTGTGCCGGTGCGATGGTGGGGATACTTGGTTATGATGCGATACATTATCGGGTCGCGGAAGTGCATGTTGTCCGAGGCCATGTCGATTTTTGCGCGCAAAACGCGTGCGCCGTCGGGGAACTCGCCGGCGTTCATGCGCATGAACAGGTCGAGGTTTTCCTCGGGGGTGCGGTCGCGATAGGGCGAGTTCTGGCCCGGCTGGGTCGGAGTGCCCTTCTGGGCGGCAATCTGCTCGGAGGTCTGGTCGTCGACGTAGGCTTTGCCCTCCTTGATCATGCGCACTGCCAGGTCGAACAATTTGGGAAAATAGTCGGACGCATAGTATTCGCGGTCGCCCCAGTCGAAGCCAAGCCAGTGAATGTCTTCGCGGATTGCGTCGACATATTCGGTGTCTTCCTTAACCGGGTTGGTGTCGTCGAAGCGGAGGTTACATGTGCCGCCGAACTTTTCGGCAACGCCGAAGTCCATGCAAATGGCTTTTGCATGGCCGATGTGGAGATAGCCGTTGGGTTCGGGTGGGAAGCGGGTGTTGAGTCTGCCGCCGTTTTTTCCCTCTTGCAGATCGTTGAAAACGAGTTGCTCCACGAAGTTGAGGCCGCGTTCGGTGCCTTCTTCGTTAATGATATTTTCGCTCATAAGAATTTCAAGTTTAAAGTTACCCGCAAAGTTACGAAAAAAACCGGATATAACATCGCCCGGAGAAATTTTTTGGAAAAGTTGGGGGAGATTGTTACATTTGCGGGAGTGATGCGTATAGGTAGTGAAAGGTTGACCGAATGAGCCAGGATATTCTGACATCGACATTTTTGAGGCTGCGGGCGCGGCTTCGGGCTTCGGCGCGGCGGCTGCTGGCCGACGACGTTGCGGCCGACGATGCGCTGCAGGAGGCTTTCTATAAGCTCTGGGAGCGACGCCGGTCAATCCTGAGCCGGGACCAGGCCGAGGGGCTGACGGTCGTTGCGGTGCGCAACAGTTGCATCGACCAGCTGCGGCGCAACAGCCGGCGCGCGGAGCTGCCGATAGAGCTCGCGGCCAACGAGGCTGCCGACGCCGACACTGAAAGCGAACGCGCCGAGCTTTATGAGTCGGTCAGGTCGATTATCAACAACAGGCTCAACGAGCGCGAGCGGCTGGTGATTACCATGCGCGACACTCAGGGCTATAGTTTCGCGGAGATAGCCGCAGAGCTGAATATAACGGAAACCAACGCGCGCATGATTCTGAGCCGTGCCCGAAAGGCAGTGCGCCAAATTTATCTCTCTTCCAATCAATGAATAGAAAAATGAAAACAAAGGAAACTGACATTAACTATCTGTACCGGCTGATAGAGCGCTATTTCGACGCAACGGCGTCGGAAGGCGAGGAGCGCGAGCTGCGCCGGCTGCTGGCGTCGACCCGGCTGGAGTCGCCCGAAATCGAGCAGGCGCGTGCGGTTCTGGGCTTTTATGCCGCCGGGCGCACTCCCCGGGTTCGCAGGCGTTTGCGTCTGCCGGCTGCTGCCGCGGCAGCGGTGGTTGTGGTTGCAGGCATCGGGGCGGCCGCGCTGTTCGGACCGTGGCGCGCCGGCGGCCAGGCAAATCAGTGTGTGGCCTACGTGGGGTCGACCGAAATCACGGATTCACACCGGGTAATGGCGATGATGCAGAGCGAGCTGGCCGAAATGAGCCGCGCGTCGGAGTCGGTGCGCGCCGACGTTGCATCGGAACTTTCAATTTTGATTAAATCTTCAGAGCAATGAAAAGGTTTTTATTATTAACGGCACTGATGTGGGCATGGCTGGCCGTGGGGGCTCAGTCCATTCCTGAGGTCAAACGGCTTTTCGGCGACTATGCGACCAAGGATGCCAACACCTCTGAAACCATTATCAGCGGCAAGGCGCTGAAAGGCACCGGATTGACTTTTTATCGCTCGCTGATTATCAACGACGCCCCCGACAAGGCCTCCGCTCTGGCCCGGCGCGTGGTTCGGCTGGGTTCCGACGCCGCGAGCCGCGAGGTCAAGTATATCAACGGCCAGGTTTATTACGCAATGTATAAGCTCCCGTCGGCGGGCCGGGGAGATGAGAATGAGGGTAACTATCTGTTTTTCCTGAACTCACACCTTAAGAATGGCAACCGCATAATCCTGATTTTTATCAGCGGTTCTGACAAAGATATTAACATAAAAGAACTATTGGAATAGAGATGAAAAGAAAGTTTCAACTATTGGCGCTCGGGGCTTTGACGGCATTGAGCGCGGCAGCGGCCGAGCCGACCGACACGATTATTTACATTGATAAGCCTTCGGTGGTTAATATTACCGATGGCAATGGTAGTCGCAAAATCGTTGTCAGGGGTCGCGAAGGTGAGCCGGGCTTTAAGTTTGAGTATAACGGCAGCATTGATGACGACATGGAGGTTACGGGCCTGGAGCACCTGCTCTCGCTGGGCACGCGCCTGACCGGAGGATTTTCCGGGGCTCCGCGCCGTCAGCGGGCTTTTTCAGTCCACGTTGGGTGTGATTTCTATGCCGGCGCCCACATTCCGCTCAGCGGCGATGACGGACTGAGCAAAACCGGCTGGCAGATCGGAATGCTCAACGTTGCCAAACTGCAGTGGCGCCTGTCGGGGAGCGGCACGGCGCTGTCGCTCGGCATTGGCTGGCAATATAGCTACCTGAATATCGGCGACGGCCTGATGGGCACCCGCACGGCCGACGGCGCTTATCTGCTTCAGCCGATTCCGGCCGAGTATTCAAAGGTGAAAACCTCGCTGCGCAACTTTGCGGTGCAGTTTCCGCTGCTGCTGAGCCAGCGGCTGAGCGGCCGTTTCACTTTCGAGGCCGGCGGGGTTATGATGCTCAACACCTACACCACCGGCAACCGCTCATGGACCGACGGCGACGTTAATTCAAAACTCCAACTCAAGAACCTGCACCAGCGGCTGCTGACGGTCGACGTTATGGCTCGCCTGGGCTGGCGCGGGCGTTTTGCGGTTTATGTGCGCTACAGCCCCATGCAGCTTTTTTCAACTGCCTATGGCCCTCAGTTCAACCCGATTTCGGTTGGCGGTTCGCTCGGTTTCTGACAACAGTTTAAATTCCCTTTGAAATGAAAAGCAAAGCATTCATCATATTGGCTTCGGTTATGGCCCTGAGCGTTCAGGCCCGCGCCGACAAGACAACTGCAACTTCAACGATTGTCGGTGCGAAAAGCATCGTCATAACCCAAAACGATCGGGAGGTGAAAACTGCCATTGCCGTTGGCGGCGACACTATATTTTTCCGCCAGAACTTCGAGGAAACGCCTTCGATTGCCACCCGCATGAGCGGCTCGGGGCTGTCGCTCTTAGGCAAAACCAAGCAAAAGCAGAAATCGTCGGTTAGCTGGGATGTTAATTCCGGTGGCGTTGGTTTCGGCTTCTGCTCGGCGCTGAATGCTCCGGAGGCTGCCGGTCTGGAAATGGGCAAATCGTTTGAAGTGAGCTGGTTCCACATATTGGCATTAGAGGCTACAAACCGTTTCGGCAATTCGTTTTCGTTAGGCATAGGCCTGGACTGGCGCAATTACCGCACCACCCTGGGCAACTCGTTTGAGCTCACAAACGGCCATGTTGACCTTGCGGCCAAAAACGATGACGACGAGGCTAACCTGCGCTTTTCGCGCATCAAAATCTTTTCGTTGCAGTTTCCGCTGCTCTACACCCAGCGGCTGCCGGTTCGGCTGACCAACTGCGACCTGAAGCTGAGTTTCGGACCGATTTTCAACGTGAACACCCACGCGTCGGTAATGACCTCATGGCGCAACCATCCGGATAATTTGGAATATAAATCAAACGGAGTGAACGCCCGAAAGCTCACTATCGACCTGTTTGCGTCGCTGCGCGTCTTTACCGGTTGCTGCCTCTACGTTCGCTATTCGCCCTACAACGTTCTGACCGGCAACACCGGAATCAACTTCCAAAGCCTTTCAACCGGCATGCTCTTTTTGATGTAATCCCCCCCCCGAAAATAATCAGTTATATTGTTGTAGAAAAAGCCCATGGCTGCCAGTGATTGGCTCAGCCATGGGCTTCATTTATTTAACCCGTTGGATTATTGGGGATTATTTTTTGAGGTCCTTTTCAACTTTGGCGAGTTTTTCGGCTTTGGTTTTGGGTGCAGCCTTTTTTTCGGCGGCGGGCTTTGCGGCCTCGGCTTTTTTTGGTGCTTCGGCTTTCTTGGCGGGCGCGGGCTTTTTGGCTGCGGGCTTCTTTTCAGCCGGCTTCTTTTCGGCGGGCTTTTTCTCTGCGGGTTTCTTTTCGGCAGCGGGAATTGCGGCGCCGGTGCGCAGGTTGTGTTCAACGTTGAACTGCTCGAGCGAGCGGCGCAGCGAGTCGTTTTCCTTGGTGAGCTTTTCGAGTTCGGTTGCCTGGTTGCGGATGGTTGTGAGCAGGGCGTTGAGCTCTTCGTTTTCGATGCTCATGGGATATTGTTCTTCAACGCGCACGATGAAGTCGGCCAGCACGTTCATATAGTTGGTGAAAGCTTCGTAGGGCGAGCCGTAGGGCGAGAAGTTTGCGGCAGCGGCACCGTCGCCGAAGTTTTTGGTCGACATGTAGTAGAAATGGTCGGCGCCCTGAAGGTAGAGCCAGTCCATTTTCAGGCGGCGGTCGGAGCAGAGGCGAACGCGCTCGGTTACGCTATAGAGCTTGTTGAAGGCTTCGTTCTGGAGCTGGTTGCCGAGCCATGCCGACACGTCGCGACCGTCGTCGACGGCCGAAACCGGGTGGCCGACGGCCAGGGTGTCGACAGCCTTGAGCTTGCTGACTGCTTCCGACGGGGTCCAGAAGTCGATTCCGCGTTCAGCGGCAAAGCGGGGGAGCGCTTCGAGGAACTGGAATATGCCGCTTTCGCGGGGCTGGAGTTCGCCGAAGGTTTCGAGGTTCATGCAGAGGTTGATGATCTGCTCCTCGGCGGGAGTGGATGCGATCCAGTCCATGTATTTATCGGCGGTGAGGGGATAGGAGTCCCAGTTGGTGTCGGAGAAGCGGCGGGCAACGTCGTCGGCCAGTTTGGAGTTGTTGAGCAGCAGTTTGAGTTTGGGAGCTGAGGCTGCGGAGTAGACGTAGTCGGGCGATTTCCAGCCGAGAATATGTTTGGCGCCTTCGGTCACAACGCCCTTGAAGCCGAGCTGAAGAATCTGCGGGGCGATTTCGTCGCTATAAATGAGCTCGGTGTTGCGGAAAACCTTGGGAGTCTGACCGAACAGAGCCTGGATTTTGGCAGCGTGGAGCTTGACCTGGTCGGCAAATTCTTCGGGCTGTTCGGCCAGCGAGGCGAGCGAGTTGGCGTAGGGGGCGCCGAGGAATTCCACTTTGCCGGTGTCGGCGAGCTTTTTGAGCAGGTCAATGAGTTCGGGAACGTATTGTTCCGACTGCTCCAGGGCGTCGCCCGAAATCGAGATTGCGAAGCGGAATTTGCCTTTGGTGTCCTGAATCATGCGCAGCAGGGTTTCGCATGCGGGAATGTAGGAGCGCTGGGCAATGCGGGTGATTATTTCGTCGTTGGCAAAGTCGTCGTAGTAATAGTGATCGTTGCCAATTTCGAAGAAGCGATAGCGCTTCAGCCGGTAGGGCTGGTGAATCTGGAATATGAAATTAACTGCTTTCATTTTGGTTTTTGCGGGGGTTTATTGGCGGTTGAGCACTTGTTTGTAAATATTGATAACTTTTTGGCCGGCTTTGTCCCAGGTGATTTGGTTGACTTCCTTGAGGCCGTCTTCCTTGAGCTGCTTATACATTGCCGGATAGGTGATTATGGAATAAATGGCGTCGGCCATGGCGTCGATGTCCCAATAGTCGGTTTTGATTACGTTATGGAGGATTTCGGCGCAGCCGCTCTGTTTGGAAATAATCGAGGGCACTCCCATCTGCATTGCTTCGAGCGGCGAGATGCCGAAGGGTTCGGAAACGGAGGGCATGATGTAGACGTCGCTGGCGGCGAAGGTTTCATAGACCTGTCGGCCCTTCTGGAAGCCGGGGAAGTGGAACCGGTCGGCGATTCCGCGTTCGGCGGCGAGGTTGATCATTTTGTTCATCATGTCGCCGGAGCCGGCCATTACGAAGCGCACGTCTTTGTCGAGCTTCAGAACCTTGGCGGCGGCTTCAACGAAGTATTCCGGGCCTTTCTGCATGGTTATGCGGCCCAGGAAGGTAACGACTTTTTCCTTGGGTTTCTGCACCTTGATGTCGAGCAGTTCGGGCGACAGGGGAGTAACTGCGTTATGCACGGTTGTGACCTTCGAGGGGTCGATGCCGTATTTTTCGATAACGGTTCGGCGGGTGAGGTCGGAAACCGTTATGATATGGTCGGCGTTGTGCATGCCGTCGAGCTCGATGTTGAACACCGTCGGGTTCACGTTTCCGCGCGAGCGGTCGAAGTCGGTTGCGTGGACGTGGATAACCAGCGGTTTGCCGGTGACCTGCTTGGCGTGGATGCCGGCGGGGTAGGTGAGCCAGTCGTGGGAGTGGATGATGTCGCACTCGATGGTGCGGGCAACCACTCCGGCCATAATCGAGTAGTTGTTGATTTCTTCAAGCAGATTGTCGGGGTATTTGCCCGAGAACTCAATGCACCCCAGATCGTTGGTGCGCATATAGTTGAAATCGGCGTAGATGTGATCGCGAAGTGCAAAATACAGGTCGGGGTTCATAACCGCGCCGATGCGCTGCTCAACGTAGTCGCGGCTAACGTCGCGCCAGGCAACCGGCACCTGCGATGCACCGATTATGTTGGCAAAGTGGCGGTCTTCGTCGCCGTAGGGTTTGGGGATTACAAAGGTGATATCCATGTCGCCACACTGCCACATGCCCTGAGTAAGGCCATAGCTGGCGGTGCCTAATCCGCCTAAGATGTGGGGAGGGAACTCCCATCCAAACATTAGTGCTTTCATATTTCTATGCAGGGGTTTCTTTTAGAACGGATTGAGTTTTTTGAGCATGCGGAGCGTGCGGAGAACGCCGGCAATATTGGTTGCGTGCGAAATTGTGCCGCGGCCCTGGAAGGGCGGGTTGCCGTCATACATCTGGCTGAGCGAGCCGATGCACCCCTGGCTCATTTCGTCTTCGAAGCCGATGAGCATGCGGTCAATGTAGCTCACGCCGCTGAGGCCGAACACTTTGATGTAGGCGTCGGCATAGAAGCTGATGAGCCACGGGCGGGCGGGGCCGTTGTGCATTGCCTGTTCGCGTTCGGCGGGTGTGCCTACGTAGAAGGGGCGGTAGCCGTAGCTCTTGGGCGAGAGGGTGCGCAGGCCCTTGGGGGTCAGCAGTTCGCGGGTAACGACGTCGAGCACTCCCTTGCGCTGACGGCGGTCGAGCGGCGAATAGTCCATGCCGATGGCGATGGCCATGTTGGGGCGCACGCTCGGGTCGGCATACTGGCCGTTGACGTAGTCAAACAGGTAGCCGTAGTCGTTGAGGAAGGTGTCGACATAGGGCTGCTTCATCTTCTCGGCCTGCTCGGCCCAGCGCTCGCGAATCGGCGCAAGGTCGGCGTTGCCTTCGAGCAGGTTCACGCCAAACATCAGCGCGTTATACATCAGCGCGTTGTTTTCGACCAGATAGCCCGAGCGGGGAACCATCATGCGGCCGTTGAACTGCGAGTACATCCAGCTGGCGGCCTGGTGTTCGCCGTTGGAGGAGATGAGGCCGGTGTGTTCGTCGACAAAAATGTTCGGGTGGCGGCCGTCGAGAATATAGTCAAGCACCGAGGTGGTGAAGTCGGTGTAGAGTTCGCGGGCGCGCTCCATGCTGACTGCTTTGGCATATTGCTGAATGCACCAGAGGGCCCACATTGGAATGTCGGGCTGGTCAATGCCCTGGATGATATGGTCGAGCTGGCCCGTCTGCATGAAGCGGGTCAGGGCGGCGTTGGCCGTTGCGGTGATTTTTTCGAAGTCGCCAACGTGGTCAATGGCCAGGGTGTTGCCCGGCAGCGACATGTAGGTGTTGCGGGCGAGCACTTTGCCCCAGGGGTAGCCGGAGAGCATGTATTCGCCGCCCTCGATGCGCATGTAGAACTGCTTGGCTGCGTTTTTCAGGCAGTTATAGAACGAACTGCGGGGGGTGCGCACCGCAATTTCTTTTTCATACATCTTGCTGAGCGAGCGCGGATTGACTTCGCTGATGCCGGCCGAGAAGATGATGCTTTCGCCTTTTTTGATGGGCACGCTGAAATAGCCGGGAACCCAGAGGTCTTCGGTGTAGGGAACGCCGCGCTCCAGGTCCTTGACGTATTCGATGCCGTTATACCAGTTGGGCTCGCTGACCCATTCGGCTTTGCGCGAGAATTGCATGAACAGCGTCGGGTAGCCGGGATAGAGCGAGCAGCTGATGCCGTTGGGCACTTCAGAGTAGTTTTTGTTGATGTTGCCGTTTTCCTGAACCAGGGCGTTGACTTCGCGGAAAGCCAGGAAGGGGCGGAACTGCAGGGTTGTTGCGCTATGGGCGTCGACCAGAGTGTAGCGGATGAGAATCCTGTTTTCGTCGGAAATGAAGATTTTTTCTTTGGTCAGAACAACGCCGCCCACGCGATAGGTTGTTTTCGGAACGTCGGTGCAGTCGAATTCGCGGATATACTTGTGGCCTTTGGGGGAGTAAACTCCGCCGCTGTAGCGGTGGAGGCCAAGGTTGAATTTCGCGCCGTGTTGAATAACTGTTTCGTCGAGCGACGACAGCATCACATAGCTGCCGGCGGGGTCAAGTTCCGGTATGGGAATGACCAGCAACCCGTGTTGTTTGCGGGTGTTGCAGTCAACTACCGTTGTGCAGTGATAGGCGCCCGTTTGATTCGTTCGGAGCATCTCTTTTGTCAGAGCGTGGTCCAAATTCATCATTTGGTTTCTATCAAATTTCAGATAACTCATATATTATACAATTGCTTATAAAATTTTTCGAATTTCGGTTCGGGCTACGAAATTACAACATTTCGCAGCAATTTCCAAAGGATATGCCCAATAACATAATTTCGAACAAAAAAATATCGCGCCGGGTTTGCCGGCGCGATAATATTTTTGATGGTCACGGAGGGGTTATTTGTTGAAGAGATTTTTGATTGAGCCGATCGAGGAGAGCACCGACGAGGCTTCGTAGGGGATGTAAACGGTTTTGTTGTCCTGGCCGGAGGTCATTTCGCGCAATGTTTCGATATATTTCATGGCGAGCATGTAGGTTGCGGGGTCGGTTTGGGTGGTGCTCACCGCTTCGGCCACGCGGCGAATTGCTTCGGCCTCAGCCTCGGCGTTGAGGATAATGGCGCGGGCTTCGCCTTCGGCGCGCAGGATTTCGGCCTGCTTGATTGCTTCGGCCTGGTTGATTTGCGAGGCTTTTTCGCCTTCGGAGCGGAGAATGCGGCTCTGCTTTTCGCCTTCGGCATTGAGGATTTCGGCGCGGCGGTTGCGCTCGGCCTGCATCTGTTTTTCCATTGCCTGGCGAACTGATGCGGGCGGGGTTATGTCTTGCAGCTCAACGCGGTTGACCTTGACACCCCATTTGTTGGTGGCGTCGTCGAGAATCACCTGCAGCTTTGAGTTGATGGTGTCGCGCGAGGTGAGGGTTTCGTCGAGTTCGAGTTCGCCGATAACGTTGCGCA
>CAZDVP010000070.1:0-3773 GCA_964508865.1 uncultured Bacteroides sp.
AATCTTGATATGATCATCAGTGTCGGTTATCGTGTCAATTCGCATCGAGGCGTACAGTTCCGCCAGTGGGCCACTAAAGTGCTGAAGGAGTATATCTTGACTTTGCTGAACTTCAGGCAAAGAGTCATGTGCCGATGTATATGAAGGACTGGATAAAGAAGCTCGATGATTTCCTTACACTGTCGGGAAAAGAATTGCTCACCCACGCCGGGAGTGTGTCGGCAGAAGTTGCAAAACTGAAAGCGGACTCAGAGTATGAGAAATTTCATCAGCGCGCGCAACTTCAACTTTCTCCGGTTGAAATTCATTTCATCGAAGCCTTCGAAGCCGAGCAGAAACAACTGCTTAATGGCAATAAGTAAGCTTGGAATGTGTTAACGCTTGTTGCAGTAACTGACAGATAGAAAACAACAAAGAGCCGGCCGGAGGGCTGACTCTTTGTCCTTACTCGTCGGGGTGAGAAGACTCGAA
Organism: uncultured Bacteroides sp.; assembly: GCA_964508865.1. Taxonomy (GTDB): domain Bacteria; phylum Bacteroidota; class Bacteroidia; order Bacteroidales; family Muribaculaceae; genus UBA3263. Next base: position 472 of record CAZDVP010000070.1, read on the forward strand.
CTTCCGACCTCCACGTCCCGAACGTGGCGCGCTGCCAACTGTGCTACACCCCGAGAAGGCGAGTGCAAAGTTAGGAAGTTTTTTTGAGATATGCAAATATTTTTTCGAATAATGTGGGTCAGAGGCGATTGAGTTCGGCTTCGGCTGCGTGGGTGCCTTTGTAGGCGGTGCGTCGGGGTTGGAAGGTGTAGGTTAGGTTGAGGGAGAGGGAGCGGGTGTCGAAGTTCTGGTGTTTGTCAACGTGGATGCCGGCGGTGGTCATGGTCCAGTCGCTACGGGCTGTGTTGAAGATGTCGGTGGCGGCAAGGCGTAGGGTGAGGCTTTTGTTGAGCAGGTTTTTGGTGAGGGAGGCGTCGAGGGTGAAGGGGGTGGCGCTGAAGCGGTTGGTGTGGAGGTCGCCGGCGGTCCGGGCGCTGATGTTGGCGGTTATTTGCCAGCCGTGGGGCATGGTGAAGGTGTTGTCGAAATAGCAGGAGATTATGGGTCGGTTGTGGGTGGTGGAATCGAGGGTTAGCCATTGGCGGTAGATTCCGAGGGTGAGGTTGGGGGTCCAGCGGCGTATGGGTTTAGTCCAGATTAGGTAGGCGCTGAGGGCGGTTACGTTGATGTTGACCGGACGCATGATGAGCCGGAGATTGGAGGAGGAGGGGTGAAGTTGTTTGACGAAGGCGTAGGTGTCAATGCTGCGGGTGAGGTCGGCCTGGAGCATGAAGTCGCGCCATAGGCCGAAGAGCTGGAGGTTGTGGAGGCGCTCGTTGCGCAGGGCTAGGTTGCCGCCTTCGAGTTCGTGGAGGCCGGTGTAGGTCAGCGAGCCGGTTAGTTGGGAGTAGGGTGGGCGAACGGTTGCGGTTTTGTAGCTGAGGGATAGCTGGGCGTCGGGGGTGAAGGAGTAGGTGAGCGAAAGGTCGGGGGTCAGGAGGTTGTTGCGGCGGCTGATGTCGGGGTCGCGTTGGCGATTGACGTTGAAGAGGTAGTCGACGAATTCATAGCGGGCGCCTATGGAGAGGGAGAGCTTGCCGAGGGTGCGGGCCCATGAGGCGAAGAGGGCGGCGGAGGTTTGGATGGCTTCGGTTTGCGAGGAGGTGATGAAGTTGAGGAGCTGAGGATTTTGCATGACGAAGTCGAGGGCGGTGCGGGTGTGGCTGGCCTGGGTTCCGCAGGTCAGTTCGCCGCCGAGGAGGGGGAGGGTTAGGTTAAGTTTGCCGGCAAGGAGCGATGAGGTGCTATGGTCGGACGAGCTGACGTTTCGGTCGGGTGTGGCCGGATAGGCGGTGAGCATCAGGGTGCGTCCGGCGGAGAGGCGGAAGTCGCCGTCGAAGTGAAGGCGCACAGCTGGGGCGAATGTTTTTTCGAAATATAGCGAGGCCAGGTGGCTATGGGCATTGATTCGTTTGGAGATGTTGCGGTCGATTGGCGGGTCGTTGTTGAGCCATTCGCTGCCGGAGTTGGTGAAGTTGCCGCGCTCGGGGTTGAAGCGGTAGTATGCGCCGGCCGACCAGGTTTCGGCGCCGTAGTTGAGGCCCGCTTTGATAACTGATGCGGTCGATGGGTTGAGGGCGCGCTGCGAACTGCCAATGGCCGTTTCGCTGCCGCTGAAAATGAGGGTGTTGGTTGTGGTGCCCCGGTGGAGGTAGTTGTTGTGGTTAACGGTGCCTTGGAGGAATAATTCAAACCCGGAGCGGTGGTAGCTGAGATTGAGGTTGTTCAGGGCCGACCATTTGTGGTTTCGTTTGGCCATGAGTTGGTCGGTCAGCGAAAGGCCCTGGACGAAGCGGCGGCGGGTTGTTATGCGCAAAACGGCACCGGTCGTGCTTTCGTAGGCCGCTCCCGGAGCCATTAGCAGTTCAACGGTTTTCAGATTTGATGAGAGGAGTTGCTGCAGTTCGAAGTCGTCGTGGACGGGGCGGCCGTCGATGTAGATTTCGAGGTTGTTTTTGCCGATAACGCTGACGGAGCCGTCGGCAACCTTTAGCATGGGGAGCTGGGCCAGGACGTCGAGGGCCGAGCCGAGGTCGGAGAGATTGGAGCCTGCAATGGTTGAAACGAGTGTTGAGCCGACCAATCGGGTTGCGGGCTGGTTGGCGGAAACCACGACCTCACGGAGTTGGAGGGTCAGGCTGTCGGCCGGCTGAGGTTCGTGCGCCGAGGCGCCGAGGGCGGTCAATGTTGCCGCAAGGAGGAGGGAAATGAGTTTTGCGTTCATGGGTGAGTGGAGCTTTTTTTTGAGCGCAAAGTTACTCACATTTCAGCTTGCGAAGGAGAAAAATAATCTGACCGCGCGTTTTGCAATGCGTTGATAGAAAGATGAATATGAAGTGAGGGTCCGGATAAGTCTGACCGCTGGAAGATTCAGGTCAGAAAATGCCCATTATGTCGGGACGCGACGGGGCCACAGCGCATTTCATGCGCGCTTTCAGGCGGGATTTGCGCTTATATATAACCTCGACCGATTCGTTGAGGAGCAGGCAAATCGTGCGCACTGATAGTCCGCCCGCAAGGTAGACCAGCAGCTGAAAATCGTCAGCCTTGATTTCGGGGTAGGAGGCCTTGACGTCGACAAGCAGGTTGCTGCGGCAGTCGTTGATTGTCTGTTCCATTTCGGGGAGGGCTTCGGCGCGCACTGCTTCGATTTCCGCTTTGACTTTGTTGACGATTGCGTTGCGCTCGGTTTTGGTTCCCTGCGCTTCATAGTAGGTCTGACAGAGCGAGTCGATTAGTGCGAAGCGGCTTTCGAGCAGTCCGCTCAGCTTGGATTCAAGGCGGCATTGCAGATTGCCGGCTTCGGCCATGAGGGCATCGTTTTGCGCGCATTTCAGCTTCAGGCGCTGACGCATCCAGATGATTGCACCGAGGGCAGCGAGCAAGATCAGGAGGGATAGGGCCGTTGTTAATTGGCTGCGCGCCCTTTCCTTATAGAGGAAGAATTCTTTTTCCTTCTGAAGATATAGGGCTGTTGCGAGGTCGGGGTGGTTGTTGGATGTGAGCAACAGCTGGCGGAGCTTCATGGCTTTTTGAAGTTCCGCGGCCTGGTTGTGGAACTTATAGTAGTCAACGGCAATGTTGACAATGGTGTCGGTCGGTGCAGCGAGGCGGTTGGCAACCATAGCTTCGCTATATAGCAGGGCCCAGCGGGCCATGGTTGCTGAGTCGGAGAAGCCGGAAACGTCGAGGCTGTTGAGGGTTGACAGGGCCGCGCCGGGGTCGGTTTGCATCTGGCGCTCGGCCTGGTCGAGGGCAAGTGGATGCGGGTTGGAGAAACTGCACCCGGTTGCGAACAAAAAGACTATCAGATAAAGCAGCCC
>CAZDVP010000070.1:3873-9788 GCA_964508865.1 uncultured Bacteroides sp.
ATTGCCATAATAGAGTTGTTTTTAGTGGTGCAAAGATACGCTTTTTCCGGGTAATGGGCAAGGATGGGTGTGTTAAATTGGTGTTAATGAGGCCGGCAGAGGGGAATTTGGCGGATTGAGAGAAATGTTGTAAATTTGCGGTATGGTGTTAACGTTGATAACTCTATTGTTGGCGGCAGCCGGCTTCGTTTGGGGGCGGGTGCGCGCCGATGTTGTGGCGCTTATCGCGCTTGTTATATTGACGGTTGGCGGCGTGCTGACCACTCAGGAGTCTTTGTCGGGTTTTTCGAATCCGATTGTTATCATGATGGTCGGACTGTTTATTGTTGGCGGTGCGATTTTCAACACCGGGCTTGCAAAGATGCTCGGAGCTAAGCTGGCGCATCTTGGCGGCGGCAGCCCGACGCGGCTTTTTTTAGTTGTGGTTTTGGCTACCGGTTTGATAGGTGCTTTTGTGAGCAACACGGGCACTGTTGCGCTCATGCTTCCGATCGTGGTTTCGATGGCTGCGGCTTCTGGGGCTTCGCCGGCGCGTTTTCTGATGCCGCTTGCGTTTGCGTCGAGCATGGGGGGAATGTTGACTCTCATCGGCACTCCGCCGAACCTGGTTATTGCCGAGGTATGGGAGGAGTCCGGCGGAGAGCCGCTGACAATGTTTTCGTTTCTGCCCACGGGAGCAATATGCTTATTTGCAGGCACTTTGCTGTTGATTCCGCTGAGCCGCTGGCTCGATGGGGGGCGCAGGGGTGCAGGAGGCGCTGATTCGTCGCTCCGCTCGCTGAGCAGCATTGTTGAGGAGTATAATTTGAATCGCGACTTATGGCGCGTGCACGTGCCGGCGTCATCGCCGATTGCGGGGCTATCGCTCGGGGCGTTGGCCTTGCGCTCGAATTATGGACTCGATGTTTTGGAATTGCGCATGGGCGAAGGTCGCAACGGGCCGAGGCTGTTGCGCAGCGTTAGCCAGGAGGCACCGACTGCGGCGTCGACCGTTGATGCCGGCGATGTTTTGTTCCTTCGCGGCGCGCGCGATAGTGTTGACCGTTTTGTTGCCGACTATGACCTGCGTTTAGCCGACGATGCCGATCAGGCGCGGCGCAATCTTCAGTTCTACGACATTGGACTGGCGGAAATACTGCTGCTTTCCGGATCGGGAATTTTGAAGGAGACTTTGGGTAATCTGGATTTTCGCAGGCGGTTTAATGTTAATGTGCTCGGGGTCAGGCGTGGCGGAAAGTATATTACCGACAATTTGCGCGACCTGGTGGTTCGCAAGGACGACGTTCTGTTGGTTCAGGGCACCTGGGAATCAATTGGCCAGCTGAGCCGCGAGTCGTCGAACTGGGTTGTTATCGGCCAGCCCGAGGCCGAGGCTTCGAAGGTTACGCTTGACTATAAGGCTCCGGTTGCGGCGCTGATAATGGTTGCCATGGTCGTTGCGCTGGTTTTTGATATTGTGCCGGCTGTTATGGCTGTTCTGATAGCGTCGGTGGCCGTTATACTGACCGGGTGTTTCCGTTCGGTGGCCGATGCATATAAAACCATTAACTGGGAGAGCATTGTTTTGATTGCGGCGATGATGCCGATGAGTTTCGCATTGGAGAAAACCGGCATCAGCCGGATGGTTTCGTCGGCGCTGGTGAGTGTTGTCGGCGGCCTGGGCCCGCAGTGGGTGCTGGCCGGCGTGTATGTTACAACGTCGGTTTTGAGTCTTTTCATTTCCAATACGGCCACAGCGGTTCTGCTGGCTCCGATTGCGGTTCAATGCGCTGCAGCAGCCGGAGTGAGCGCTTTGCCGATGCTGTTTGCGGTAACGTTCGGCGCGTCGCTCTGCTTTATTTCGCCGTTTGCCACTCCGCCGAATGCGCTGGTTATGAATGCCGGCCAATATTCGTTTATGGACTATGTTAAGGTTGGAGCTCCGCTGCAGATTCTGCTGGGTGTTCTGATGATATTTATAATTCCCCTATTCTTTCCATTTTAACTTATAAATTTCCCCACAATGAAAATTATTTCTTCTGAAGCTATCGAAAGTTTGAATATATCACCAGCTACAAGCGTAGATTGGGTGCGGGAGGCTTTTCTGATTAAGGATTTATGCCAGCTTCCGCCTAAAGTCTCCATTCATCCGCGGGGCAATGACTTTGTCAATACGATGCCGTGTTTGCTTCCGCCGGATTTTCACACCTTCGGTTGCAAGATTGTTAGCCGAATCAAGGGTAACCATCCGGCCCTCAAGAGCGACATGATGGTTATTGATACCCTGTCGGGCGAATTGGAGGCCTTGGTTAACTGCGATTGGATTACCGCAAGGCGTACCGGAGCCGTGGCAACTCTGGCTATTAACACTCTGCGTAACTCCCAATCCAAGATTTATTCTTTTGTTGGCCTCGGCGCCATGGCTTATGCAACGTTTGACTGCTTGTTTGCAACGAATGTTGACAAGGACCTGGTTGTAAGACTTAAACGCTATAAAGACCAGGCCGAGAAGGTGATTGATAGATATGGAGCGATCGAAAATGTAAGGTTTGAAATAGTTGACACTATGGAGGAACTTGTTGATGGTGCTGACGTAATTGTGTCATGTATAACCGATGCCGACGGGTTGCTGGTGGAAAATGTTGACCTGTTTAAGCCCGGAGTGTTGGTCGTTCCGGTACACACCCGCGGATTTCAAAACTGCGACCTTGTTTTTGACAAGGTGTTTGCCGACGATGAAGGCCATGTTAAAGGATTTAAGTACTTTAACCAGTTTAGGCAGTTTGGTGAAATCGGTCGGGTACTGTCGGGCCAGATTCCAGGTAGAGAGTCAGACGAAGAGAGAATTTTGTCGTATAATATCGGTCTTGGCTTGCATGATATTTATTATGGCAAAAAAATCCTTGACATGATTAAAGGTTGATGCCTACGGTCAGGCGCAGGTTGCGGCCGGGCATCGGGTAGTTGAGAATCACGGCGTATTGCTGATTGAAAAGGTTGTTGACCTCGATTTGCACGCGCCAGCAGTTGAAGTCGGCCGTCAGCGATAGGTCTGATGTGGTCCAGTGGCTCATGTAGTTGCGCGGAATGTTCTCCTGTTGGTTCCAGCGCGGGCCAACGTAGATGAAGCTATAGGAGAGCGAATAGGTGCGCCAGCCAATTGAGGCGGAGGCTGAGGCGCTGTGGCGCGGCGTGTAGGGTATCTGATCGCGATAGTAGGAGTCCGCGGGGTCGGTTATGTCAATGGCGCGCTGGAGAGTGTATTGCCCCAGCAGCGACAGGCGCCAGTCGCGCGCCGGAATCAGTCCGACGCGGGCGCTAAGCTCCAGCCCCCGGATGTCAACCTCGCCGAGGTTAAGCATCGTCCAGCGGAATTGCTGGCCTTTGGGGTAGGCTATGATTTTGTCGGACACGCGGTTATAGAACGCGGTCGCGCTCAGGCGCAGGTGTTCAAGGAGCTCTCCTGGCCGCTGGCGGTGGTAAACGGCGCCGAGGTCCAGCTGGCTGACTCGCTCGGGGCGCAGGGCTGAGTTGCCGGCATCGGTGTAGTAAAGGTCGTTGAACGTGGGCATGCGGAAACTCTGCTTGGCCATGGCGTTGACGCGGAAGTCGCCCCAAGCCTGCCAGTCCACGCTCAGACCCGGCGTTATGGCGTGGCGAAATCGGCGGCGCTCCCCTATGCGGTCATTGACCAGTGTTGCCAGCCCCGAAGCCTGAACGTTGACCGGGCCGAGCTGGAGCGCCGAAGCGAGCGCCAGCATGTTGGTCAGGCGCAGGGGAGTCTGGAATCCGGTCAGGTCGGCGGTCATTTGGTTCAGCATCAGGTCGTAGCTAACGCTTGCCGACCAGTTGGATGCAATGCGCGCCAGGGCAGAGGCCGATAGGTAGGCTTCGTGCTGGCGGTAGCGGTGGTCAACGCGCGGAGTACGCGAATCGTGGTTGGAATAGCGGGTGTCGTAGAACGCATATTTGGCGTTGCAGAGCAGCTGCCAGCGGCCCCATTGGCCCTGAAATTGCCCCTGGGCGAACGAATTGGAGTCGCGCAGGCGTTCGCCTCGACGCCAAACGTTGGCAACTATGGCCCCCGGTATGCCGCGGTTGGAGTTGAAAGTATAAGCCTTGGCCGACCATGAGCCGCAGCGGAGCGTGCCGTAGAGATTCGCCTCGAAGCGCGTGGCGAAAATGTCGCCGTTATGGCGGGTTGCGGTGGTGTCGTAGGCCAGGGCTCCGGTTGGAGTGTAGGCTCGGACCCGAAACCGATAGCGGCCCGAGGCATTGAGAGCATCGGCCGAAAACGAGGCATTCACCGATGGCGACAGGCGCGTTTCAACCGTTGCCGCTCCGCCAATCAGGTCAAACGACCCGCCGAACAGCGATGCGCGCAACCTCCAGGGTTTCTGCCCGGTAGAGAACACCGGTTTGCGCGTTCGCAGGCTGACCTGAGTCGCAGCGCCGAATTCCCGCGCCGGCTGAAGCAACCGCTGCTGCCGGCCGTTGGCAAGGGTAATTTCCTCAACGTTGTCGAGCGAAAACTGCCCCAGGTCGATTTGGCCGTTCTGGGCGTTGCCGAGGCTGACGCCGTCGTAGCTCACGCCAACGTGCGAGGCTCCCATTGAGCGGACGTTGACCGTTTTAACGCCGCCAACACCGCCATAGTCCTTGACCTGCACGCCGCCGAAATAACGCATCGCATCCGCCACCGAGTGCGAGCTCAGACGCTTGAGTTCATCGCCCTGGAGCACCTGCACGCGGCTGGCTACGGGTCGCTGCCCGATCACCTCAACCGTTTTGAGAGTGTCGGACTTCACCGGCCCGGCCAGAGCGGCCGCAGCCAAAAGCGAACCCAAAAGCGCAATCATCACACTGCAAATTTATGAAAAATTTCTTTATTTCAAAAAATGTTCTTACATTTGCACAAAATATACTTATCAACCAACAATTCTAACACATGGCAGAACATAACGAAAAGCTTTTTGACATGTTTCCCGCTGTCAGCGCCGAGGAGTGGCGCGCCAAGGTCGATGCTGACCTCAAGGGCGTGCCGTTCGAAAAGAAACTGGTTTGGCGCACTAACGAGGGTTTCAGTGTCAACCCCATGTATCGTCGCGAGGATATCGCCGATCTGAAAACCACCGAGAGTCTTCCCGGTCAGTACCCTTACATTCGCGGCACCCGCACTAACAATGACTGGTTTATCCGTCAGGAAATCCTGGCCGACAATGCCGTTGAGGCAAACGCAAAGGCTAAGGAGGTGCTGACCAAGGGCGCAACGTCGATTGGCTGGCATATGCCGGACGTAACGGCCGAGGCTCTTGCAACTTTCCTCGCCGACATCGACCTGACCAAGGTTGAAATTAACCTGAGCTGCTGCGTTCGCAAGGCCGAGGAGCTGACTTCGCTGCTGGTGGCCTACGTTGAGAGCGTGGGCGCGGCTGAGTCTTTCAAGGGTTCAATCAAGTTCAATCCCTGGAAGCGCGAGCTGAAACATGGCTCGAAGGCTCCGATCGACGGCATGGCAACTGCGGCTTCGATGCTGCGCATCGCCGCTCCGGTCAAGGGGCTGCGCCTGTTTAGTGTTGATTCGGCTCAGCTGACCAACGGCGGCGCTTATATTTATCAGGAGTTGGGCTATGCGCTGAGCTGGGGCGCGCAGTGGATGACTTCGCTGACCGACGCCGGTTTCAGCGCCGATGAGGTTGCAAACCGCATTAAGTTCGACATGGGCATCTCCACCAATTATTTCATGGAGTTGGCCAAGTTCCGCGCAGCGCGTTTGCTGTGGGCTCAGATTGTTGAGCAGTATAAGCCGGAATGTCTGTGCTCGGCCAAGATGATGGCCCACGCGTCGACCTCGCGCTATAACCAGACCATCTACGATGCTCACGTTAACCTGCTCCGCTCGCAAACCGAAGCCATGAGCGCCGCCCTGGCCGGTG
>CAZDVP010000071.1:0-9730 GCA_964508865.1 uncultured Bacteroides sp.
CTATGCGACGAACGCCGCTGAGACCCATGTTCTGGGTAATCTCTACGGCGTTTGTACTCCAGGGAGTAATCATTTCGCGACGGGGGCCGACATAGCGGCCCTGAAGTGCGGTTTTATCTACGGGTTGAGCTCCTGAAAAGAGCCACGAAAGCTTTTCCTGCTCGGTTGGCGAGAGGATATGGTCGGCGTCGACGGCATAGACCGTCACGGCGTCTTTCCTGAAAAATTGAATCATTTTAATAATTGGTAAATTCTCTCGGCAAAGTTACGAATATTTTCCGACCTCCCCAAATGTTTCAGAAATTATGCGTATATTTGCGGTGATGAAACTCAGAAAAATCCTCACCTATATACTATTTGCAACGGCCTGCGTGCAGCCCGTTGCTGCCAAAGTCGACTTGGAAAAATATCACGACGAGATATTTAACCAGTCGGTCGACGATAATTTGCAGTGGCCCGATGTGCCCGGCAAACTCATGGCGCAGGCTCAGTCGACCATGTCGGCGCTGAAAGCAAGAATGGAGCATGCCGGCCTGAAAACCGACCTGACCGAGCGCGAAGGGCTCGTGCTTATGGTAACGATTCCGGCATCGAACCTGTTTTTGCCCAACGACACCATTTTAGCCTCCTTCGCCCAAGCGCAACTTAAGCATCTGCTGCATCCGCTGCGTACGCCCGACAGGTTCAAGCTGCTGGTCGTTGCCCATAGCGACGACACCGGTACCGACGATTACCTCTACGGTCTGACCCAGGCCCGCGCCGAAGCAATCCGCCAATGGATTGCCGACCAGCAGATTCCGGTCGATGCGGTCGTCCCCTACGGGCTTGGCTATGATGAACCGATCAGCCACGAATCGTCGCGCCAAGGCAGAGCAATGAACCGGCGCATAGAATTCTACTTCGTTCCGGGGCCGCTACTGATTGAGGAACTCAAGTCAAAGCGAACTACAAAATAAGTCAATAAGGCCGAGCGCAGCTAAGCGTTCGGCCTTAATATAAATAGGAGAGTTTCGGTTTACATCAGGAACCCGTTGGCAAGAGCCAGGTCGGTCAGCCATATCCACAGAGGACAGAAGCCTACGAACAGGATTACTGACAGGGTCAGCGATGAAGTGCCGGTTGCAACATAGGTGTTGTATTCGTCGGCAATGATGATGCCGGAGAATGCCGGGGGAAGTGCGCAGGCAACAACGAGCATTTTCAGGTTGATGGGGTCCATGTGGACGAGCAGACCAACAATCAGAGCGGCAGCAGGCATTACGATAAGTTTCATAATCGAGCCGAGAATAGCCTGCCAGTTAACAACAACCTTGATGCTGGAAAGGGTGATACCTGCCGAGAATACTGCCAGCGAAGCATTTGCTTTTGCAATCAGGTTGAACGAGGGGCTTGCCCATGCCGGCCAGTGGAAGCCGACCAAAACCAGCACAACCGCGAGGATAGGAGCCCAGGCAACAGGTTGCTCAAGGGCGTGGATAACCGGTTTCCAGGCGCTGGTTTTCTTGGCTGTCTGGGTGCCCTGTTTTGCCAGGCTGGCGTTGAGCAGCGAAAGGCCGACAGGAATACCGATAGCATTCACAACGATACCTACGATTGCCACTACCAGAGCCACTGCCGAAAGCGAAACGGAAGCGCTGACGAAGATAGGCTCAAGAACGGCGAACCCGAGGAAGCCGATTGTAGGCGAGCCGCTGATCAGGGCCGACACCGCAGCGTCGGCACCTGTGTTTTTCTTGAAACAATACTTATAAACGAAGTAGACCAGCATGAAACAGCCCATAATCACGACTGTTGAAACCAGAGTCAGTTTCAGGTCTTTGATGAGGTCTTCGCGGGTGGCGGTTACGATTGAAATGAACAACGCTGCGGGGAGGGCATAGTCCAACACCACTTTATTGAACTTCTTGGAATCGTCGCCGTTGAAAATCCCTTTCTTGCCGGAAATGTAGCCGGCCAGCATAACTACGATAATAGGTACTATCGCATAGAGAATAATATGTACCATAGTTGAACGGATTTAGGGAGTGAGTTAAACAGTCGGGATTAAACGATTACGTGCTGAATCGATTCGGGGTTGAGGTAGCCGATGTGGCCGCTTTCCTTACCGGAGTCGGCAGCAAGCTGCACATTGATCAGCGCGGGTTTCTTCGAAGCGACTGCCTCGGTGAAGGCCTTGGTCAGTTCTTCGGGGGTGGTCACATAGTAGGCCGCGCCACCGAAGGCTTCGGAAATCTTTTCGTAGTGGGCGTTGATATCAAGAGTTGTAGGGGCGGGGTCGCCGTTCTTGCTCATGTTCACGCCGACACCGTTGTAGATACCGCCATTGTTGAACACAACAACCGTGCAGGGGAGCTGGAAGCGACAAATGGTTGCGAAGTCCATGCCGGAGAAGCCGAATGCCGAGTCACCTTCAATAGCAACAACCGGGCGGCCGGTGGCAACTGCGGCGCCGATAGTCGAGCCGATACCCATGCCCATGATTGCCCAGGTTGCGCAGTCAATACGCGAACGCGGAACCGACATGTCGATGGTGTCGCGGGTGTCGTCGAGGGTGTTGGCACCTTCGTTGACCAGAATAATATCCGGATTGGATTCAATCAGCGGCTTCAGGGCATTAAGCGCGGTCCAGTGAGTCATAGGCTGCGAGTTGGCGAACGATGCGAGGCGTTCGGCGAACTTGGCGTTCTTTTCCTTGGTCTGAGCCTGAAGCGAGGGCATCCAGTTGGGATCCATTGCCAGTTTCTGGCCCTGCAGCTTGGTCATCATATCCTTAAGCGACTGTTCGATATCGCCGACAACAGGGGCATCGATAGGGCGGTTGCAGTCCATTTCGGTTGCCTGAACGTCGAGTTGGATAAACTTGCCGTCGGGATTCCATTTGCCGTGGCCACGCGAAAGCAGCCAGTTCAGACGGGCACCGATAAGAATAACCACGTCGGCCTCTTCCATAATGGTTGAACGGCATGAAAGCGCGCTCTGGGGGTGTTTGTCGGGCATCAGACCCTTGGCCATTGACATGGGGAAGAAAGGCAGGCCTGTCGATTCAACAAACTGCTTGATAGTGTCGTCGGCCTGGATGAAAGCCGCACCCTTGCCGAGCACGATTGCCGGGCGTTTGGCGCTCTTAAGCAATTCAACGGCGCGGTCGATGCTTTCGGGAGTGGCATAGGTTTTAGCCTGCGGGTCAACCGGGGTGAAGAACCACTTTTCGGCTTCGTCGGCATCAACCACCTGTCCGAGACAGGGGGTTGTGATGTCGAGGTAAACGCCGCCGGGACGGCCGGAAACTGCTGCGCGATAAGCGCGGGCAACTGCAGTAGGAATGTCCTGCGGGCGGTTGACACGATACGCTGCCTTTACAAGGCCTTTGGCCACATTAAGCTGGTCGAGGCCTTCGTATGCACCCTGTTCCAGGTCGATAGGCTCGCGTTCGCTGGAGCCGGAAATCTGAATCATAGGGTAGCAGTTAACTGTGGCGTTGATTGTTGCGGTCAGGCCGTTGAGGAAGCCCAGAGAACTTACGGTCAGCAGAACGCCGGGTTTGCCGGTTACGTAGCCATGGGTGGCTGCGGCCATGCCGGCCTGCTGCTCATGCCGGAATCCGACGAATCGGATTCCTTGTTCCTGAGCAAGATAAGAGAAGTCTGTTACGGGGATACCGACAAGGCCATACATGGTGTCGATACCGATATTTTTCAAGGCTTTAGCCAGGATATACATGCCCGTTACCTGATCGGGGTAGTGGGGTGCACTCGGGGCTGCTGCCGTGGGAGTTGCGGGAGTTGTTGGTGTTGTAGCCATAATTACTTGATATTTTGGAATTATGAATTATTTTGCGGGTTGAGCTGCGGTTTTGGGCAGGGGAGCGGTGGTGCCGTTGGCGGCCATGGCAGCCTGCTGATCTTTGGTATAGCCGAGCGAGGTAAGAATTTCTTCTGTGTTGCCGCCAAGTTCGGGAGCAGGACCATAGGTGGGCTGGAAGCCGCTGATGGTGAACGGGCAACCAACGGTTACGAATTCGCCAACGTTGCCGCCCTGATTGATGCGGACAAGAGTGTTGCCGTCATAGAGGCTTTCGTCGCTCATAACTTCCTTGGTGGAGAGCACAGGACCTACAGGAACACCGGCCTTTGAAAGGATTTCGGTAACTTCAAATTTGGTCTTGTCGGCACACCATTCACCGACTCTCTGATAGATTTCCTGTTTGTGGCGGTCGCGGGCATCGGCAGTATTGAAGTCGGGGTTGGTCAACCAGTCTTCAAAGCCGAATGCCTTACAAGCGAGCTCAAATTCCTTGGCAGGACGCTGGATAACGATGTAAACGAAGTTATTGGCATCTTCGGCCGAGTCCATGGGACCGGAGGGCTTACATTTATACGTCCAGCCCAGCACACCGGAGCCTTCAAAGTTGCCGCCACGGGGAACGCAGTCGCCAAACTTCTGGTTGGGGTATTGAGGGAACTGGGTCAGTTCGTGAATCTTGTCGAGGGTGAGCTGGTCGCGGGTCTTGATACGGCAGAGGTTCAGACAGGCGTTGTGCATAGACTGATAAACATAGGTACCTTCGCCGGTTTTATTGCGGAGCTGCAAGGCAGCGAGCAGGCCAATCAGAAGGTGCATACCCGAGTTGGAGTCGCCCAGCGCGGCGCCGCTCTGCGTAGGAATATTGTCGGGACCGCTGAAGAAGCCGGTTGTTGAAGCGGCCAGGGCGGTTACCTGAGCGATAGGTTCATAGGCCTTCAGGTCTTTATACTTAGATGAGAGAGGGAAGCCCTTGATAGTGCCGTAGATACAGCGGGGGTTCAATGCATGAACCGCTTCCCAGCTGAAGCCGAGTCCGTCGGCTGCACCGGGGTGGAGGTTTTCAACGAAAATGTCAGCTTCCTTAATCAGCTTGGTCATAATCTCCTTGCCGTCGGGGGTTTTTGCGTCGAGCGACAGGGATTTCTTATCGGAGTTAAGCTGGAGGAAGTAGTAGCTGGGAGCATCGGGCGAGAACTGTATTTCCTTACGGGTGGCATCACCTACGCCGGGACGTTCAATCTTAATTACTTCGGCGCCAAGCCATGCGAGCATTTGAGTACACGAAGGACCGGACTGAACTTCAGTCAGGTCAACAACCTTAATACCTTGTAGAGGGGCAGTGTTCATAGTAGTTTAGTTTAATTTAGTAAATATAGGTTTTGTTAGAAATTACGTAAACTAAACACTCCGGGGGCTAAAAATGTTTAACCGGGCAAGAATTGGTGAAAAATTTCCGTATAAATTTGCGTAGTTGCGCAGGATTGGTTAACTTTGTGGCGTATATGGACAGAATGCAAGCAAAGGCCAGGGCACGCTTTGCCTTCTCGGAGTTTCTCGGCCGCAACGGAAAGCGTTGCACCCCCGAGCGACTTCTGGTGCTTGATGCCGTTATGGAACAGCGCACGCCGTTCAGTGCCGAGAGTCTTCTGGAGCATTGCCGGACGCTGCCGGGCATCAATGTTTGCCGCGCAACTCTGTTCAATACGTTGCACCTGCTGGTTCAGGGCGGCTTCATAAGGCGCCTGAATCTGGAGGGAGCAACCACCTACGAAACGCGGCGCACCGGCGCAGCGGCCAAGTCGGCGGCCTATCTGGTCTGCACGGTTTGCGGCAAAACGCGCCGCATCGACGCTCCGGAACTAAGCCGGTGGGCCGGAACGCTCTCGCCGCGCGGCTTCGCGGTCGATTCGTCAGCGACTGTGGCATATCTGTCGGGCACCTGCTCCGCATGCAGGCGAAATGCAAAATAGAAATTAGAAATCAATAATAAACCAACTAACCAAAGTTTAAAGATAATGAAAGTCGATGTGCTTTTAGGCCTCCAGTGGGGCGATGAAGGAAAGGGCAAGGTAGTAGACGTGCTCACTCCGCGCTACGATGTTGTGGCTCGTTTTCAGGGTGGCCCCAATGCCGGCCACACTCTTGAATTCGAAGGCAAGAAATATGTGCTCCGTTCAATCCCTTCGGGCGTTTTCCAGCATGGCCAGGTTAATATTATCGGCAACGGTGTTGTTCTCGATCCGGTGCTTTTCCGCGAAGAAGCCGAAGCTCTGCGCCAGAGCGGAGTGGATTTGACCAAAGTTCTGAAGATTTCCAAAAAGGCGCATCTGATTCTTCCGACCCACCGCCTGCTCGATGCCGCCAACGAAGCCGCCAAGGGCGCTGCTAAAATCGGCACCACCGGTAAAGGTATCGGCCCGACATATACCGACAAGACCTCGCGCAACGGCCTGCGCATCGGCGACACTCTGATGCCTGATTTCCGCCTGCGCTACGACGCAGCCAAGCAGCGGCACCTGGCAATGATGGCCGGCATGGGCGTTACAGAGCATCCCACCTTGGCCGAACTGGAAAAGAACTGGCTCGAGGCAGTTGAATATCTCCGCAACTATGATCTCATTGACTCCGAACACTATATCAACAACGCGCTCAAGCAGGGTAAAAAGGTTCTCTGCGAGGGTGCTCAGGGCACTATGCTCGACGTTGACTTCGGCTCATATCCGTTCGTCACTTCAAGCAACACCGTTACTGCCGGAGCATGCACCGGTCTGGGCGTTGCTCCCAACAAGATCGGTCGCGTGTTCGGTATTTTCAAGGCATATTGCACTCGTGTGGGCGCCGGTCCGTTCCCGACCGAACTGTTTGACGAAACCGGCAAGCGCATGCGCGACATCGGTCACGAATACGGCGCAGTTACCGGTCGCGAACGTCGCTGCGGCTGGATTGACCTCGTTGCCCTGAAATATGCCGTTATGATTAACGGTGTGACTGACCTGATTATGATGAAGAGCGATGTGCTCGACGATTTCGACACCATTCGCGCATGCGTTGCCTATAAAATCAACGGCGAAACCGTTACGGAACTGCCCTACGACCTGCAGAGCGTTGAAATCGAACCGGTGTTTGTTGATATGCCCGGCTGGAAAACGCCCATGAATCAGATTAGCGCTGAAAGCAAACTGCCCGAGAAGTTCGTTGACTACATCGACTTCATTGAAAAGGAACTCGGTGTGCCCGTTACCATTCTGAGCGTTGGCCCGGATCGCGAGCAAACAATTGTACGCAACAATTTTTAACCTTAAATCTCATAACCAATGAAAGTTAAACCGTTTAAAGGCATCAGACCCCCGCGCGAGCTGGTTACTGAAGTAGCTTCGCGTCCCTACGACGTTCTCAACTCTGAAGAGGCACGAGCCGAAGCAGACGGCAATCCCAAGTCGCTCTATCATATCATCAAGCCGGAAATTGACTTTCCGGTAGGAACGGACGAACATGACGTCAGGGTGTATGAAAAGGCGGTTGAGAATTTTGAAAACTTCAAGCAGCAAGGCTGGCTCGTTCAGGACGAGAAGGAGCATTACTATATCTATGCTCAGACAATGGATGGCCGCACGCAGTATGGCATCGTTATCGGTGCGTGCGTCGACGACTATATGACATCCAAAATCAAGAAGCATGAGCTCACCCGCAAGGATAAGGAAGAAGACCGCATGAAGCATGTGCGCATCAACAACGCCAATATAGAGCCGGTTTTCCTCGCTTTCCACGATAACGAGGTTCTCGACAAGGTTATCCGCGACGTAACTGCCGGCGAACCGGAATACGATTTCGTAGCCCCTGACGGTTTCGGCCACACATTCTGGGTTGTTGAAGAGCCAGAGCAGATTCGAACCATTACCGAGGAATTCGAAAAAATGCCTGCAACATATATTGCCGACGGCCACCACCGCTCGGCTGCCGCCGCCCTCGTGGGTCACGAAAAAGCTCAGCAGAATCCGAATCACACCGGCTCGGAGGAATACAACTATTTCCTCGCTGTTGCTTTCCCCGCAAGCCACTTGCGCATTATCGACTATAACCGACTGGTTCGCGACCTAAACGGCTTATCTCCCGCCGAATTCCTCGAAAAGTTAGAGTATAACTTTATAGTTGAGGATAAAGGAACTGAAATCTTTACCCCTGAGAAACTGCATAATTTTTCGCTCTATCTCGAAGGTCACTGGTACTCACTGACAGCCCGCGAAGGCACCTACGACGACTCCGACCCGATTGGTGTTCTCGACGTAACCATTTCTTCGAACCTGATTTTGCAGGATCTGCTGGCAATCGGCGATCTGCGCACTTCAAAGCGCATTGACTTTGTTGGCGGCATCCGCGGTCTGGGCGAACTCAAACGCCGCGTGGATTCCGGCGAAATGGCAGCAGCCTTAGCTCTCTATCCGGTTTCGATGAAGCAGCTTATGGACATTGCCGACACCGGCAACATTATGCCGCCCAAAACCACCTGGTTTGAGCCCAAACTACGCAGCGGCCTGATTATTCACTCGCTTAACGACTAAATTCTTATAAAAATGGAAAAACGTAAACTGAAAATCCGCGACCTTACGCTGCGCGACGGTCAGCAATCGCTGTTTGCCACCCGTATGCCGCAGGCCGAAATCGATAAACTCCTTCCTCTCTATGAGGATGCCGGCTTCTACATTATGGAAGTATGGGGTGGGGCAGTGCCCGACTCCGTTATGCGCTATCTCGACGAAAGCCCTTGGGACCGCCTGCGCATCATCTCCAAAGCCATGAACGGCAAGTCGCTGCTGTCGGCACTTAGCCGCGGCCGCAACCTGTTCGGCTATGTTCCTTATCCGAACTATGTTCTCGAAGGGTTCTATAAGGAAGCAATTGCCAACGGCTTGAACGTCATGCGTATTTTCGACGCTCTCAACGACATCGACAACGTTCGCGACTCCATCAAGATGATTAACGAGCTGGGCGGCATTGCCGACGGTGCCGTTTGTTACACCGTTGACCCCAAAGACGACGACCAGCGTTCATTCTTTGCCAAGCTCTTCGACTCAAAGCCTAAAAAAATCTTCACCGACGAATATTTCGTTGACAAGGCCAAGCAGATGGAGGCTCTCGGCGCCAAGATCATCACCCTCAAAGACATGGCAGGCCTGGTTAACCCCTCGAAAGCCGCGTCGATTATTTCAGCCCTTAAAGCTAACGTCAGCGTTCCCGTTGACTTCCACACCCACTGCACACCGGGCTACGGCCTGGCTTCGTCGCTGATGGCGATACTCAATGGCGTTGATATTCTCGACACCAACATTTGGTATTTCGGTGGTGGTTCCGCAGCTCCTGCACTGGAACTTATCTACGTGTTCTGCCGGAAATTAGGCATCGAAGTTGAAGCAAACATGGAAGCAGTCGGCAAGATTCGCGAAGCGCTCGTTGACGTTCGCCGCTCGCTGGCTGCCTTTGACCTTCATAAAGACAAATTCCCCCGCGACTTCGACCCGCTGGCTCCGAACGCCCTGCCCGCAGAAATCGATGCTCTCTTTGACCGCGCAATCGCCGCCGCCAAGGCCGGCAACGAGGCCGAACTGCTCGACTACTGCCACCGCATCGAGGACTATTTCGGCTTCCCCAAACCCAACGAACTGGTTCGTCAGGCCGAGGTGCCCGGCGGCATGTATTCCAACATGGTTGCCCAGCTCAAACAGCTCCAGGCGAGCGATCTGCTCGACGATGCAATGAAGCTCATTCCGAAGGTGCGCCGCGACGCCGGCCTGATTCCGCTTGTAACTCCCACGTCGCAAATCGTGGGCTCGCAGGCCGTCAGCCTCGCGCTCGACCGCAAGAAAGGCAAACCCGACTACTCTACGCCTTCAATGCAATTCACCTCGCTCGTTAAAGGCGAGTACGGCCA
>CAZDVP010000072.1:0-9683 GCA_964508865.1 uncultured Bacteroides sp.
CCGAGCCATTGGAGGTCGTCTTCAATCTGCAGGGCATACTCGCGGCGCGAGCGCTGAGGGTCCAAATCCTCATGGCGCACGAGCCATTTCCCGCCGCGACTTTTGGCGTCGACATACGACAGCAGGGCCGCAAAAACGTTGCCCAAATGCATGCGCCCGGTGGGTGACGGCGCAAATCGTCCGATGATTTCTTCGTTCATAACTGCAAAGTTAGCGGATTTTTTCGTAACTTTGCACTCTCAAAAACAAAAAAATAGCTCAAAAAACAGAATGATTGCAGTCAATAACCTCGGAATGCAGTTTGGCAAGCGTGTGCTTTTCCAAGATGTCAATATGAAATTCACCCCCGGCAATTGCTACGGGATCATCGGCGCCAATGGTGCCGGCAAATCTACGCTCATGCGTATTCTTTCAGATCAACTTACGCCCACTCACGGCACTGTCACCCAAGGCCCCGGCGAGCGCATGAGCGTGCTCGAACAGGACCACTTCAAGTTCGACGAGTGCACGGTGTTAGAGACCGTGATGCGCGGCCACACGGTGCTCTGGGACATCATGCAAGAGAAAGACGCCCTCTACGCCAAGCCCGATTTCAACGATGAAGACGGCATCCGCGCCTCCGAGCTCGAAGAAAAATTCGCCGAAATGGAAGGCTGGAACGCCGAAAGCGATGCCGCCGCGCTCCTTTCCGGCCTTGGAATCAAGGAGGAGAAGCACCAGATGCTGATGAAGGACATGTCAGGTAACGAAAAAGTGCGCGTGCTCTTGGCCAAGGCGCTGTTTGGCAATCCTGACAATCTGCTCTTAGACGAACCGACCAACGACCTTGACCTCGAAACCGTGGCCTGGCTCGAAGATTACCTCTCAAAGTTTGAAAACACCGTGTTAGTGGTGAGCCACGACCGCCACTTCCTCGACTCGGTCTGCACCCACACCCTCGACATTGACTACAACAAGATGCAGCTCTTTGCGGGCAACTATTCTTTCTGGTATCAGTCGTCGCAACTTGCTCTGCGTCAGCAACAACAGCAAAACAAAAAGGCTGAGGAAAAGCGCAAGGAACTCTTGGAATTCATTCAGCGCTTCTCGGCCAACGTGGCTAAATCCAAGCAGACCACTTCCCGCAAGAAGATGCTTGAGAAACTCAACGTCGAGGAGATTCAGCCCTCTTCGCGCCGCTATCCGGGAATCATCTTCACTCCCTCACGCGAGCCGGGTAATAAGATTTTGGAAGTCAAGGGATTGTCAGCATCGGTGGACGGCGAAGTGCTCTTCTCCGACGTCAATTTCCAGATTGAAAAGGACGATAAAGTGGCCTTCCTTTCCCACGATCCCCGCGCCATGACGGCCCTGTTTGAAATCATCAACGGTCGCCGCCAGCCCGACGCCGGCACCTACGAATGGGGCCAAACCATCACCACGGCCTACCTGCCGCTCGACAATTCAGAGTTTTTCAACACGGACATGAACCTCGTGGACTGGCTCTGTCAGTTTTCAGACGATTCCAGCGAAATTTACCTCAAGGGCTTCCTCGGCAAGATGCTTTTCTCGGGCGAGGAAGTGCTCAAGAAGGCCTCGGTGCTCTCCGGCGGCGAAAAAATGCGCTGCATGATTGCCCGTATGATGCTGCGCGACGCCAACACCATGATTCTCGACTCGCCCACCAACCACCTCGACCTGGAGTCGATTCAGGCGTTCAACAACACCCTGCAATCCTTCAAGGGCAACATTCTGATGTCGAGCCATGACCATGAATTCATCCAGACCGTTTGCAACCGCATCATCGAACTGACGCCCAACGGCATCATCGACAAGATGACGGAATACGACGACTACATCACCGACGAACGAGTGCTCGCCGCCCGCGAACGCCTCTATGCCCAACAGTGAGCTGACTCCCCTGCTTGAGCTTCTGCCCGCTGGGGTGGAGGCTGTGGCCGCCGAACCGATCGGCGGCTCAGGGAGCAACCGCCGCTACTGGCGGCTGAGGCTATCGACCGGCTCGTCGCTGATAGCCACTCTGGGCACCAACCTCAAGGAGAACGAGGCATTTATCTACCTGGCCGACAAGCTCGGCCGGGCGGGAGTCAGGGTGCCGCAGGTGGTTGCGGTGACGGCCGACCGCATGGGCTATCTGCAAACCGACGTTGGCAGCCGGGCGCTGTTCGACGACCTCAATCGCCGCGACATCATCGTCAAGTCCATATCCCTGCTGGCCAAAGCGCAATCCGCCCCGGGCATTGACTTTTCGCGCTGCTTTCCGGTTGCGGAAATGACTCCGCGGTCGGTTATGTGGGATCTCAACTATTTCAAATATTGCTTTCTGAAAACCTGCTCCGGCCTGGAGTTCGACGAATCGGCCCTCGAAGACGATTTCGAAACGCTGACCCGCATAATATCAACCGCCGGGCCGCGCGGCTTCATGGTGCGCGATTTTCAGAGCCGCAACATAATGATTGGCCACGACAACGAGCCCTGGCTCATTGACTTTCAGGGCGGCCGCCTCGGCCCGGCCCACTACGACGTTGCCTCATTTCTCTGGCAAGCCCGCGCGCGGTTCAGCCCCGAACTGCGGTCGGAAATGATTTCGCTCTACTGCCGCGAGCGCAATCTGGATGAAGCGGAATTTCGCGCAACGATGCGCTATTTCGTTGTTTTCCGCCTGCTGCAGGCGCTGGGAGCCTACGGTTTCCGCGGCCGCTTTGAGCGCAAGGAGCATTTTTTGAAATCAATCGAGCCGGCCGTTGAGTCGCTGCGCAGCGAAATTCAGCATGTTGCCGACCGGTTGCCGGCGCTGAGCTCAATCGTTGGCGATGTTCATTTTTGCTAAGTAAGTGAGCTGCTTTTTGGCGTAGACGCGGGTGTTTTTCTGAATGCGCGCAATGGCGGTGGGCAAGTCCCACGTGCCGTCGAAGTAGGCAAACAGCTCCTTGAAACCAACTGTGTTGAGCGAATTGAGGTGGCGCAGATGATAAACCGAACGCGCTTCGTCAACCATTCCCTGCTCAACCATTTTTTCAACCCTGAGGTTGATGCGGTCAAACAGCTCGGCGCGCGGCGGGTTCAGAACCGTTATGCGGGTTTGAAACGAACGATGCTTGCGCCGGCCGGTGCGCAGCTGCGAAACCGGCCGGCCGCTCTGCCGAATGATTTCGAGCGCATGAATCAGCCGGCGGTGATTGTTGGGGTCGGCGGCGGCGAGATAGTCGGGGTCGAGGCGCTGCAGCTCGTTGCGTAAGCCCTCAATTCCATGTTGCTCAAAGAATTGCAGTGTTTCGGCGCGCACGCTGTCGGAAATCGTTGGCAATTCGTCCAGGCCGTTGAGCAGCGCGTTTATATACATCATCGACCCGCCGCAAACAACCACCTGCTCCAGCCCGCGCCGCTCCATGTCGGCAATCAGCGCCAGAGCGTCTTCCTCGAACCGCGCCGCGGAATAATAGTCGTCGAGTTCCAGCGTGGCGACCAAATGGTGAGGAACCGCGGCGAGTTCTTCGGCCGTGGGGGCAGCGGTGGTTATCGGTATGCCGCGGAAAATCTGGCGCGAATCGGCCGAAATGATTTCGCAGCCGAGCCGTTGCGCCAGCTCGATGGCCGCGGCGGTTTTGCCGGAGGCGGTTGGACCGGTAACGACGTTAACCACCATAGACCGACCAGTCCACCCAGTTGGTGTAGGGGTAGCGCCAGGAGTCAAGCAGGGCAACCGGCAGCTGCTTGTCGGACCAGACCTGAAGAATCGAGCCCGGCTCCATGGCTTTCAGGCAGTTGGCATAGCCTTTGGGCACACAAAGCACCTCGCTCTTTTGGTCGGAAATATGAAAGATTTCGGGCTTGAGGTCGGGCGAAGGGTTATCCCAGTCGTCGATTTTCACAAAGGCCATTACAAAGCTGCCGCGCACGCAGTGGAACCACTTGCGCTCGTCCTGATGACCATGCCAGCCGCGAACAACCGAAGCGTCGGGGTGGTGAATCGTGTAGGTGCGCTCCACTCCTTCGAGGTGAAAATCGTTGAGCGATATGATAGTGCCGCGATGGTCGTTGAAAATTTCGCCGGGAATTGAAGTTACCATTATCTGTATTTTTGGTTGGTTTGAGTTGCGTCGTTAGTCAGAATTGAAAGATAGGAGGCATAGCGGCTCTGCGCTATGCGGCTTTCGGCCACTGCGCGGAGCACCGCGCATCCCGGTTCGCCCTCGGTGTGGGTGCAGTTCGAAAAGCGGCAGTTGGCCGATTCGTTGAAAATTTCGGGAAAAAAGTGGCCAACTTCGTAGCGGTCGAAGTCGAGGGTGCCGAAGCCGCGAACGCCGGGAACGTCGATGAGCCGGCCGCCTTGCGGAAGGTCATACATGCGGGAGGCGGTGGTGGTGTGCGTTCCCGAATCGGTTGCGTCGCTAACCGCCGCAGTTGCGGCATTCGCGCCCGGAATCAGGGCATTGATAAGACTCGATTTGCCAACGCCGGAGTTGCCCGACAGCAGCGACGTTTTGCCCTCGAGTAGAGTGCGCAGCTCGTCGAGGCCGCTGCCGGTGCGCACACTGGTGAGCACCACCGGATAGCCAATCGACCGATAGAGATACGCAACCGCATCGAGCAGCTCGCGCCCCTCGGGGTCGTCCTGAAGCAGGTCGATTTTGTTGATAACGAGCATGGCAGGCACGTCGTAGGCCTCGGCTGTGGCCAGAAAGCGGTCAATAAAGGTGGTTGAGGTTTCGGGATGCACCAACGTGGCCACCAGAATGGCGCAATCGATGTTGGCCGCCAAAATGTGGCTCTCCTTGCTCAGGTTCGATGCGCGTCGAATAATATAGTTGCGGCGCGGTTCAATCGCGGTTATATATGCGATTTCGGCGCCGGGGGTTTCGGCGAACACAACGCGGTCGCCAACCGCAACGGGGTTGGTGGTTCGTATGCCCTTGATGCGCAGGTTGCCTTTGGCCGCACACAAAACGGGCGTCGAAGCGCCGTCGGGGAGCACTTCGTAGCGGCTGCCGAGATTTGAAACTACCAGGCCGGTCATTGGTCAGTGAATTATCAGTTCGGTTATAACTCCCGGCGCGCCGGCATATTGGTTGAGCGAATCGATCAGCGACCCGCGCATGAACATCAGGTCGGCCTTGACTGCGGCCGACGAGATATAGACATGAATGGCGCCGGATTCGGTTACATAGCGCCGTGTCGTTAGCGAATTTATGCCGGGACCGACAACGTTGACCCAGTTGGTCAGCGCGCGGTAGCGGTCGGCATCGGCCTGGTGGCCGGAACGGCGAAAAACCTCGTTGATTATATCGCCGACGGGTTGCGCTTCGGTTTTCTTCATTCGTGGAGAGGGGTAAAGGTTCCGTTATCAACTTGCCAGAGGCGATAGTCGCCGCCGGAACGCGCCATGATTTCGTCGAGGTGCGAGCGGTTGGTGTCGGTAATGAAAATCTGGCCGAAAGCCGGGTCGCCGACCAGCTGCACGATGCGCTCAACTCGCTGGGCGTCGAGCTTGTCGAAAATATCGTCGAGCAGCAACAGCGGCTTCATGCCGGTTGCCTGAGCCAGGAACTCATATTGGGCCAGGCGCAGGGCAATGACAAAGGTTTTGCACTGGCCCTGCGAGCCGGTGCGGCGCATATCCATTGAGTTCAGCGTCAGCTCGATGTCGTCGCGGTGAGGGCCGGCCGAGGTGTGGCGCAGCGCAAAGTCGCGCGCCGAATGCTCGGCCATCATCTCGCCATAGGAGGCGGCGCGCTGCAGCTGCGAAACGTAGGTGATTTCGGGGCGCTCGCCGGCATCGCCGCTGATGCGCGCATAGAATTTTTCGAAAATAGGCTGCAGGCGGCTCACCCACTCGGTTCGGGCATTGTAGATATAAAGCGCCGCCGGCTCCATAACGGCCTCCAGGGCCTGAAACATCGTCGGGTCGGAAATCGAGTCCTTGAGCAGGCGGTTGCGCTGCTCCAGAGCGTGGCCATAGCGGATCAGGGCGTCGAGATAGCGGGAGTCGCTCTGGCTGATAACCATGTCAATCCAGCGGCGGCGCTCCTCGGGGCTCTCGCGCACCAAGTCAACGTCGGCCGGCGAAATCATTACCAGCGGAAACACTCCGATGTGGTCCGACAGTTTCTGGTACTCCTTGCCTTTGCGCTTGAGGCTCTTGCGCTTGCCTTCGACCAGTCCAAGGGTCAGGTCTTCGTCGGCATTGCGGCGCAGATAGGCAGCCTTGACTAATGCGAACTGCTCGCCACGGCGAATCAACATCGAATCGGGCACACGGCAGAAGCTCTTGGTGAAGCTCAGCGTGAAAATAGCGTCGAGCAGGTTGCTCTTGCCCATGCCGTTATGGCCGAGCAGGCCGTTGACCTTGGGCGAGAACTCCAGCCGCGCGCGCTCAATGTTTTTGAAATTGTCGATTGCCAGTGACTTCAGCAGCATCAGCCTTCGTAAACGTAGGTTCCGATCGGCTCACCGGCCAGAACCTTGTCGAGGTTGCCGGGGGTGTCCATGTCGAAAACGATTATGGGGAGTTTGTTTTCCTTGCAGAGAGCTGTTGCGGTGATGTCCATGACCTTCAGGCCGCGGGCAAGCACTTCGTCGTAGGTAATGCGGTCGAACTTGGTTGCCGTGGGGTCCTTTTCGGGGTCGGCGGTGTAGATGCCGTCAACGCGGGTGCCTTTGAGCATAACGTCAGCTTCGACTTCAATGCCGCGCAGGGCCGAGCCGGTGTCGGTTGTGAAGAAGGGGTTGCCGGTGCCACACGAAAGAATGGCCACATGGCCGGCCTCCATGGCGCGGATGGCTTTCCACTTGCTGTAGTGCTCGCCAATGGGGTGCATGGCAATGGCGGTAAACACATCGGCCGGCTGGCCAATGGCTTCCAGGGCCGAGCTGAGCGCCAGCGAGTTGATAACGGTTGCGAGCATGCCCATCTGGTCGCCCTTGACGCGGTCAAAACCGCGCGATGCGCCCTGAAGGCCGCGGAAAATATTGCCGCCGCCAATAACGATAGCCACCTGCAGACCGGAGTCTACGGCGGCTTTGATCTGGGTTGCATACTGGCTCAGGCGGGTCGAATCGATGCCCTGCTTTTGCTGAGCGGCGAGACTTTCGCCGCTCAGTTTAAGCAGAACGCGTTGGAATTTGCGCATTAGAGTACGGATGAGAGGTTAAAGCGTTTGAATTCGAGGTCCGATGCAGCTTTGGCGGCCATCGAGGGGTCGAGCTTAACTGCCTGGCGCAGGCTGTTGGCCAGCATGGCTTCGTTGTTGGTGCGAGCGCCCAGAACTGCCATCAGGTAGTAGGTCGTTGCGTCGGGAGCGGGAATTGCGGCGAGGGTCTTTTTGGCAGCCGAATAGTCCTTGGTCAGAATCTGGGCCAGGGCGGCGTTGTTGGAGTTTACGCCCTGCATGGCGCGGGCAGCGGCGGCATTGTCGCCCTGCTTCAGATAGTAAACGCCAAGAGCCTCGTTGAGCTCGGGAACACCGGCGGCGTTGCCGAAGCGGCTCTGGGCATCGGAGAAGTTGCCCGAGTTGAGCGAGGTCAGACCCAGGTTCATCTGAGGTTCGGCCGAGGCGGGAGCCATGCGTGCGGCCTGGGCGAAGCTGGCGCGGGCGGCATCATAGTCGCCGAGCTGATACTGAGCCATGCCCAGGTTGTTGAATGTGCGGTAGTCGGTGGGATAGAGCTCGGCGGCAGTCGAGTAGATTTCGGCGCGCTTGTCGGCATTGTCGGTCAGAGCTGCATAGTAGAGAATTTCGTCAACCGAAAGGCTCGAGGGGTTCGACGCATAGGCCTGGGCGATTTCTTCGTCGCTCTTGCCGATAACGTTGATTTTTGCGCTTATGCGGCTATAGCGGAGCTTTGGAAGGATTTCCTCGGCGAGCTGTTCGAAAACGGAGCTGAGGTTGTGGATTTCGCGTTCGCGCTCCTCGGGGTCGGAATACATCGACAGCACGCTCAGAATCAAATCCTTGTCCTGAATGTTGCTTTCGCTAACGAGGCGACGGAAGCCCTCCCAGTCTTCGGGAGTAAAGTCGGCGGTGAGCTGACCGAAGCTAACGCCCTTGAGCTGCTGGTCCATATAGCCCTTGGTGGCGTCTTCGCGCTTCTGGGCGAGCTTTTTGTTGAATTCATAGGTACCGTCGGGCGACGCATAGCTCTGGATGTTGATTTCCTCGATTTCCTGGCGGCTGTCGGCGTTGGCATCCTTGATGCGGGTCTGCAGGCCGGTCATCTGGCCGGTGCGCAGCTGATTGTCGCGGATGTTGGCCTGGTTGATCAAAAAGAGAATGTCGGCATCAACCTTTTCCTGAATGATGCGCTGGAACTTGTCGGTGGCAATAGCCGGAGTAACGCTGCCGGCATTAGCCAGGGCGGCAGTGGCGATTACGCCGTTGGCCACAGCCACGCGGGGCAGAACGTAAGTCTTTTTGCCCTGCTGAACGTTAAAGGCCAGCTCCAGCTGCGAGGTTGCCATTTCGGGAGTGTAAGCATAGTTGACGGGAATCGTCACTGTGGCGCCGTTGTCGTAGCTAACAACCGGATTGTTGCCGCGAACCTTCTCGCCCTGGAAGCTATAGGGAGTCGAAGCGGTTTCGCCGCCGGCATAAGTCAGATAGGGCGTAACGGTCAGCTCGGCATTCTTGGCAAAATACTTTGCGGGGATGCGAGCCGTCACGGTTGCCGGAACATTCTGGCCAACAACTTCGAGCGGGTTAGGATTAGTGGTGAAGAATTCGGACTGCATCTGGCCGAGTTTCTTGGAGCAACCTGAAAGGGCGATGGCGGCTCCCATCAGCAGCACCAGGCTGCGTGATTGTGACTTAACGTTCATTGAAAAAAGTAGGTGATTAAAAAGTTTTCAAATATTACCGCAAATTTACGCAAAAAACTTAACACCCCCAAACCCCTCCCCAAAAACTTTTTGGATTTTGTTTGGTATTAACATCATATATAAAAAGTATTGTTTTTCGAAATAAATCATTAAATTTGCTGCAGCCTTAAGGCAAAAATTTGCTATGAGCGTGCAAGAAAAATACCATCTATATATTGATGAATGTGGCGACCACTGTCTCGCCACATATGACCGAAATTTCCCCATATTCACCCTATGCGGCATATTGATTCCAGTAAAAAAGATCAATAAATTAAAGTTACTTATTGATGACCTGAAGAAGGAGTTCTGGAACAGCACAGACGTAATTCTTCATTCAAGAGACATTAGGAAGTGCGAAAAACACTTTAGTATCCTATTTGACAATGATATCAAACAACGCTTTTACGCTCGGGTCAATGAAATACTCGCCTTAACTGATGTGTATGTTATTGTGTGTTGCTCAGTTCTTAAACAAGATTGTATCAATAAACATGGCGTTAATGCAGATGTTTACGGAACGGCGTTGAAATACGTTGTTCAACGAAGCATTTTTTGTGTTGATGATTTAAACGAAAATGGCGGAAAAATCAACATTATAGTTGAACGTCGAGGTGCGCGCGAAGATGCAGCGTTGCTTAAATACTTTAATGGGCTTCTTGTTAAAGGAATGCATTATATCAGCCCGGACCGTCTCAGCGAACATATGGGAAAATTTGGATTTAGCAATAAAAAAGAAAATGTATTTGGTCTTCAAATAGCCGATTTAATTGCGTGTATGATACGGGCCTGCGGTGCATAGTGCTCGATGTCGGCGGTGACACGGTCG
>CAZDVP010000073.1:0-9589 GCA_964508865.1 uncultured Bacteroides sp.
CAAGTGAAGAAAATTTGCGCGCAACAATAAGTGGGTCAGCGGATTATCGGACAATAGTTGGACATTGTCGGACAAAAATAAAGTCCAACGGATAGTCCAACGCGGAATGCCTCGTTTTGCCGGATTTTGCGGGGTCGGGTAAAAAGAAAGAATCCCGAAAATCGTTGATTTTCAGGATTCTTGAGCGATTTGCTTTCGCTTTGGGTGGTCCCACTTGGGCTTGAACCAAGGACTCCCTGATTATGAGTCAGGTGCTCTAACCAACTGAGCTATAGGACCGGGCTTAAAGCGAGTGCAAAGTTAGGGATAAATTTTGATTTTTCCAAATAATTTTCGTAACTTTGCAGTGTCGAAATGAGCAATCAGCTCGGTTCGATTGTTTAATACACGTCTATTCAACTATTCCGGCGGGCCCCGAGCAGCGGCTATATTCATCCGCAAAATCCCTCATTTTCCAACGTTTTCCCGAAATCAAAAGTTATCAAAGGCTCCGTCGGAATTAGGTTATTCAATATTTTATGGAAAAGAATTACAAGTTAGATCAGCTTGAAAGTATGAGTGTCGAGCAGCTCACGGAGATTGCCGCGCAATATGGCATCACCAAGGTTGACGCTTCTGACCCTCAATCAATTGCCTTCCAAATCATTGATGCTGCAGCGCTTGCGGCATCGGCCAACACTCCCGAAAAGGAGCCGAAGCGTCGTGGCCGCAAGGCTAAGGCCAAGACCGCAACTGCGGAACCGGCAGCCGAGCAGCAGGCTGAACCTGAAGCCATTGAGCAGCCCGCCGGCGAAACGACCACCGAGCCCACAGCTAAGAAGAAGCGCGGCCGCAAACCGGCTGCCGAAAAGGCCGAGGAGCAGCCCAAGGCTGAAGCAAAGCCGGAAGCCGCCGAACAGGCTCCCGCCAAAAAGCGCGGCCGCAAGTCGAAGGCCGAAAAGGAAGCCGAAAAGGCTCAGCCCGAACAGCCGTCTGCCCAAGAGGAGAAGCCGGAAGCAACCGCTGAGCAGCCGAAAGCGGAAGTGCACACCCCGTCGACTCCGGGCCTGAGCGAGTTCTTCCCCGTGGGCAAAAGCTCCGGCAAGCAGTTCAAGCCGCGCAGCGAGCGCGAACGCGAAGCAGAGCCGCTGGCTCCGCGCCAGGCCGAGCAGACCGGTGCCGAAGCTCCGCAGCAGCCTCAGCAACAGCAGCAACCCAACAATAAGAAAAACAAAAAAGACCGTCAGCGCCAGCAGGAACAGCCGGCCAAGTATGAGGGCATAATCGCAACCAGCGGCGTGCTCGACCTGGAGCCTCAGGGCTTCGGCTATCTACGCTCGAGCGACTATAATTATATGCCGTCGCCCGACGATGTGCTGGTTTCGCAGCAACAGGTCAAGCAATTTGGTTTGAAGGAGGGCGACGTTGTTGACGCTCGCGTGCGTCCGCCCCACGAAGGTGAGAAGTATTACATCCTGTCGGAAATCATGTCGGTTAACGGCCGCGATCCGCGCTATGTTCGCGATCGCCAGAACTTCGAGCACCTGACCCCGCTCTTCCCCGACGAGAAGTTCCGCCTGTGCGGCTCGCCGGCAACGACCAACCTCTCGACCCGCGTGGTCGATATGTTCGCTCCCATCGGCAAAGGCCAGCGCGCCCTGATTGTCGCACCGCCCAAAACCGGTAAAACAATCCTGCTGAAGGACATAGCCAACGCAATTGCCGAAAACCACCCCGAAACCTACATTATGATTCTGCTCATCGACGAGCGCCCCGAGGAGGTTACCGACATGAAGCGCACCGTTAATGCCGAAGTCATAGCGTCGACGTTCGACGAGCCCGCCGACCGCCACGTAAAAATCGCCGGCATAGTGCTCGAAAAGGCCAAGCGAATGGTTGAAAGCGGCCACGATGTTGTTATTCTCCTCGACTCGATTACCCGCCTGGCCCGGGCATATAACACCGTGGCCCCCGGTTCGGGCAAGATTCTGTCGGGCGGCGTCGATGCCAACGCCCTTCAGAAACCCAAGCGCTTTTTCGGCGCCGCGCGCAACATTGAAAACGGCGGCTCGCTGACCATTATCGCCACCGCCCTGACCGAAACCTCGTCGAAAATGGACGAAGTGATTTTCGAAGAATTCAAGGGCACCGGCAACATGGAGCTGCAGCTCGACCGCAAACTGTCGAACAAGCGCGTATTCCCCGCAGTAGACATCATGGCATCCTCCACCCGCCGCGACGACCTTCTGCTGCCCAAGGAAACAATCAGCCGCATGTGGATTCTGCGCCGTTTCCTTTCCGACCGCAATCCGATCGAAGCCATGGAATTTATTCAGGACCGCATGGAACGCACCCAAAGCAACGACGAGCTGCTGCGAACCATGAGCGACTAATAAGCGTTTTTAAAGCATGGAAACAACACGTCAAGCAAAAATATCGCGCCTCCTTCAGAAGGAGCTCAGCGAAATCTTCCGCCGCGAAACGGCGAAACTCGGAAACGTTATGGTATCGGTCAGCTCCGTAAAGGTGTCGCCCGACCTGAGCATCGCAAAAGCCTACCTCTCCGTGTTCCCCTCGGAGCAGGCCGGTCCGGTGATAGAAAACGTTAACCGCACGGCCAAGACCCTGCGCTACGAACTGGCTCAGCGCGTGCGCTTTCAGCTGCGCCGCTGCCCGGAACTGCAGTTCTATCTCGACGACTCAATCGACTATCTCGAAAACATTGACCGCCTGCTCGGCGAGAAACCCCTGAAGGAATAGTTGGTTGCACTCCGCATAGCGCTCAGATACCTGCTCGCGCCGAAATCGCACTCGGCCGTCAACGTCATCTCAATGGTGGCGATGGGCGGCATCGCTCTGGCCACTGCCGCTCTGGTAGTGGTCATGAGCGTTTTCAACGGATTCCATTCGCTGATTTCCGAGCGCCTGTCGGCTCTGGAGCCACCGCTGACTGCAATTGCCGCCCAAGGCAAAACCATCGCGTCGGCCGACTCGCTTGCCCGCCTTCTGCAGGCCGACTCGGCAATTGCCAAAGCGTCGCCGGTTATCGAAGAGCGCGCGCTTGCAATTTTCAATGGCCGCCAGCAGGCCATTCGTCTGCGGGGCATAAAGCCCGAACTCTACGGGCTGTTTGACTCAATCTGCCCGGTCGGCAATCCCTGGCAAGATTATTTTCCCGGCCATCAGTCCGGAATAGTCAGCGTCGGAACCGCCAACACGCTCGACCTCCCCATTGGCGGCGAGCAACTGCTGGAACTATACATGCCCCGCCGCATCGGTCGCATCAACCCTGCCAACCCTATGGCGGCATTCCGCGCCGACACCATTGCACCCTCGGCCGCCTATATAGTCAACCAGGCGGAGCTCGACGCCGACATGGTCTACGTTCCCTACTCCACCGCCGCCAACCTCATGCAGCTCAGCGACGAGGCCACCGAAATCTACATCTATCCCGCCTCGTCTGAAAAAGCGGCAATTGAGGCTGCCCGAAGCCTGCTCGGCCCCGATATTAAAGTTGAAACACTACTTCGACGTCAAGGCGTTACTTTCCAGATTGTCAACATGGAAAAGTGGATGACCTTTCTCCTGCTCGGCTTCATATTGCTGATTGCGTCATTTAACATCATATCTTCCCTTTCGCTGCTGATTATCGAAAAGGAACCTAACGCCACCATGCTCCGCGCCTTAGGAGCAACCGATAGCCATATCCGCAACATCTACACCCTTGTCGGAGTGCTCATTACCGGTATCGGAACCGCGCTTGGCCTCATAACCGGCACCCTGCTCAGCCTCGGCCAGCAACACTTCGGCTGGGTCAAGCTCATGGGCGACTCAGCCGAACTGAGCATCAGGGCCTACCCGGTTCAATTCCAGGTGCTCGACCTGCCCGCCGTGGTCGCTATGGCGCTAATTGCCGGACTGCTGACAACTGTTATTGCCACACGCCGCTAAAAATTTGCCGATTTGGCGGATTTTTCGTATCTTTGAGGGCAATAAACCGTTGTCACTTTCAACCAATAAACTGATGATTAAACCATTACTGACGCTTCTGGCAGCCACGGCAACATTTTCGGCCGCTGCCGACTTGAAGATTGACCAATGGGGTGCAGCATCGCCCATCACAGTGCGCACTCCCTTCATGAACGACTCAATTGCCCCCAACGGCGAAAAATATAAACCCACCGACCTGCTCCGGTCGCGCCTGCGCCCCGACCTGCCCACAACGGCCGTTGCCGCCGACACCGCCGGCATCATCACCCTCTCGGCCGCTCCGGCAGCCAACGGCTCACTCCAGATGCTGAGAACTCGCATCCGCTCCGAGCGTTTTGCCAAGGGTTCACTTAAAGTAACGTCTCAACTTCCGTTCATAATCGAGCTCGACGGCAAAGAGATAGGCTCGAAACTCACCGCCCAGAAAGACTCCGTTTCGCCCGCTTCGACAGCCTCGGCTCAACTCCGCCTCGAACCCGAACGCGACGCCATTCTGACTATCAAACTCCTTGCTCTGGCCTCCGACTCGGTTGCGTCGCCAACCGTTGAAGCCACCTTCGTTCCCGACTCGCAGTTTCAAAACGCCAAACTCGCCTTCGGCCCCGACCTGCTCCGCCGCTTCAACCTCGACGACACCGAATTCGGCAACCGCGTGAGTAGCCTCTCAATGAGCCCCGACGGCAAATATCTCATAACCCAGTATTGGAACCGCTACTCTCAGGAGCGCTCCCACACCTATTCAACGCTGACCGACCTCAAGAGCGGCAAAGTTCTGAACGCCAACGTTGCATGGGGTGCGAAATGGATGCCCACCGGCTCCACCCTCTACGTCACCAACCAGGCAGCCGACGGTTTCGACCTCGTCACTATCGACCCCGTTAGCGGCGCGCAGACCGTTTTGGCCGAAGGCATTCCCACCAACAACTTCACCTGGAGCCCCGACGGCAGCTGCTTCTACTACACCCACACCGAAAGCGGCGTTGCCGAGCAGGGCCCCCTGCGCCGCTATGCCACGCCCGACGACCGTATGCCCGGCGACCGCACCCGCTATTTCATTATGCGCTACACCCCGGCAACCGGCATTTCCGAGCGTCTGACCTTCGGCAACCACACCACCTCGCTCCAATCGATCAGCCGCGACGGCAAAAAGCTGCTCTGCTCCACCCGCTCCGAGGACCCCACCACCCGACCTTTCTATCGCAGCGCGTTCTATATTCTCGACACCGAAACCCTCACTGCCGATACTATCGTGGCCCCTGCGCCGGCATTCATCAACTCGGCCATGTTCTCGCCCGACGGCAAAGAGGTTCTTTTCCTCGGCTCCCCCTCGTCGTTCAACGAACTGGGCAAAAACTGCGGCAACAATCCGATTGCCAACGACTACGACATCCAGGCCTACATCATGAATCTGGCAACCCGCAACGTCACTCCGATTACCAAGGAGTTCGCCCCGTCGATTACCCGCATTATCAGCTGGAACAACATCAACGGCCTGATTTACTTCCTGGTTGAAGAAGGTTTCGGCCACAACATCTACTCCTACAATCCCAAAACCGCCACCTACTCCAAACTTCCCACCGAAATCGACAATATTTCGAGCGCCACGATGGGCGACGACGAAACCGCCACTATCGCTTACATGGGCAACGGCTACCACTACGCCGGCAAAGCCTATCTGCTCGACCTTAAAAAAGGCCGCAACACCCTGCTGGCCGACCCTCGCGCAGCCGACCTCGCCCAAATCAAGCTCGGCGAAGTTGAACCCTGGACATTCACTGCATCCGACGGCACCGAAATCGACGGCGTTGTTTGCTATCCGCCGGACTTCGACCCCTCGAAAAAATATCCGCTGATTGTTTACTACTACGGCGGCACATCGCCCACATCGCGTTCAATCACCCAACCCTACACTCCGCAGCTCTTTGCCTCGCGCGACTATGTTGTTTACGTTGTCAATCCCTCCGGCGCCACCGGCTACGGCCAGGAATTCTCCGCCCGCCACGTCAACGCCTGGGGCAAACGCACTGCCGACGACATAATCGAAGGCGTTCAGAAATTCTATCGCACCCACGAATTCGTTGATTCAACCAAAATTGGCTGTCTCGGCGCTTCCTACGGCGGCTTCATGACCCAATACCTGCAAACCCTCACCCCGATGTTTGCCGCCGCAGTCAGCCACGCAGGCATCTCCAACGTGACCTCCTACTGGGGCGAAGGCTACTGGGGTTACTCCTACAATGGCGTGGCCGCAGCCGACTCCTATCCCTGGTCCAACCCCGACCTCTTCACAAAACAGGGCTCGCTCTTCAACGCCGACAAAATCAACACCCCGCTGCTTCTGCTCCATGGCACCGCCGACACCAACGTGCCCATCGGCGAGAGCATTCAGCTCTTCAACGCCCTGCGCATTCTCGGCAAACCCGTTGAATTCATTTCAGTCGACGGCGAAAACCACTTCATTTCCAACTATCCCAAGCGAATTCTCTGGCAGAACTCCATAATGGCCTGGTTTGAACGCTGGCTCCACGACGACCCCTCGTGGTGGAACGACCTCTATCCCGAACGAAACCTTTAATTCCGACCGATGAACGACTTCTTTGTAATCCTCAAGCGATTCGTTTCCCCCTATAAGAAGTATCTCGCCCTCAACATTTTCTTCAATCTGTTGGCGGCGTTCATGACCCTCTTTTCGTTTGCGCTCATAATTCCGATACTCCAGATGCTCTTCGGAGTCAACACCGAGCACTACGACTACATCCCCATTACCTGGGATAACCTGCGCTCAGCGGCAATCAACGACTTCTACTACATGATCCAGTCAATGATTTTCGACCACGGCGCTTCGGCAACCCTGGCGGCCCTGGGCCTGATGCTGGTCGTTATGACCGGTCTCAAGTGCGGAACTACCTACCTGGCCTCCTACTTCATCATTCCGATGCGTTCGGGTGTTGTTCGCGACATCCGCAACACAATCTACGACAAAGTGGTTTCCCTCCCCATCGGATTCTTCACCAACGAGCACAAAGGCGATGTGATTGCCCGCATGACCGGCGACGTCTCGGCCGTCGAGAACTCCATTATGCAGTCAATCGACCTGATGTGCAAAAACCCGCTCATGATAATTGCCTGCCTGTCGATGATGATTGCAATCAGCTGGCAGCTCACTCTGTTCGTTTTGATTCTGCTGCCGCTGGCCGGCTACGTAATGGGCACCGTAGGCCGCAAGCTCAAATCAGCCTCATTCGCCACCCAAAACAAGTGGGGCCAGATCATGAGCAACATCGAAGAAACACTCGGCGGCCTGCGCATAATCAAGGCATTCGTGGCCGAAGACAAGGTGCGCAACCGTTTCCACCGCGAAAGCCAGGAGCTCTACAAGCTCTCGAACTCAGTTGCGCGTCGCCAGAGCCTGGCCCACCCCATGAGCGAATTTCTCGGCACCATAACCGTTGCCATCGTTCTCTGGTTCGGCGGCCAGCTGATTCTATCGGGCCACTCCCACCTCGATGCCTCGGAGTTCATTTACTACATGGTGATTTTCTATTCGCTGATTAACCCGGTGAAAGAAGTTTCGCGCGCATCCTACGCAATCCGCACCGGCATGGCGTCGCTCGACCGCGTAGACCTGATTCTCTCTGCCAAAAACAACATAACCGACCCCGAAAAGCCCAAGCATATCGACTCGCTCCGCGGCGAAATTGACTACAACAACGTTACTTTCAGCTACGACGGCGAATTGCAGGTCGTTAAAAACGTCGACCTCCACATCCCAGCCGGCGCAACGGTGGCCCTGGTCGGCCAGTCCGGTTCCGGCAAGAGCACCATGGCCGACCTGCTGCCGCGATTCTACGACGTTATAGGCGGCAAGATAACGGTCGACGGCATCGACGTGCGCGACCTGCCGGTCAGCCACCTGCGCAGCTTCATGGGCAACGTTAACCAGGAGGCCATTCTGTTTAACGACACTGTCTACAACAACATCACCTTCGGCGTTGAAAGCGCA
This sequence comes from uncultured Bacteroides sp., assembly GCA_964508865.1. Taxonomy (GTDB): domain Bacteria; phylum Bacteroidota; class Bacteroidia; order Bacteroidales; family Muribaculaceae; genus UBA3263. Next base: position 7,973 of record CAZDVP010000073.1, read on the forward strand.
ACCCAGGAGCAGGTTGAGGCCGCCGCCCGCATTGCCAATGCCCATGAGTTCATAAGCGAAATGGAAAATGGCTACCAGACCAACATCGGCGACCGCGGTTGCCGCCTGTCGGGCGGCCAGCGCCAGCGCCTGTCAATTGCCCGCGCAATTCTGAAAAACCCGCCGATTCTGATTCTCGACGAAGCAACCTCGGCTCTCGACTCCGAAAGCGAACATCTGGTTCAGGAAGCGCTCGACCGCCTCATGGACGGACGCACCACTCTGGTAATCGCCCACCGGCTCTCAACCATCCGCAACGCCGACCTCATAGCAGTTATGAGCGAAGGCGAAATCATCGAATCCGGCACCCACGACGAGCTCATGGCCCTCAACGGCACCTATGCCAAGCTCGTTGAAATGCAGCAACTCCGATAATAACACTACCCTAAACAATAAGCACCCCTCTATGAACGCAATAATTTCAGGCCGCCTTGAGGCCCTGCGCGCAAAAATGACCGACACCGGCATCGCTGCAACCATCATTCCCCACACCGACGCTCACCAGAGCGAATACCTGGCCGAACACTGGCAGGTGCGCCAATGGCTGAGCGGTTTCACCGGTTCGGCCGGCACCCTGGTCGTAACCACCGACTCGGCTCTGCTCTGGACCGACTCGCGCTATTTCCTTCAGGGTGCGCAGCAGCTCGAAGGCACCGGCATCATTCTGATGAAAGACGGCCTGCCCTCCACCCCCTCAATCGAAGACTGGCTCATTGCCAACCTCAGCGAAGGCTCGACTGTTGGCGTTGACGGAATGGTCTTTTCGGTCAACGACATCAAGCGCCTCAACGCCGCATTTGCAGCCCACGGCATTGCCCTCGACACCAACTTCACCCCCATAGCCGAGCTCTGGAACGGTCGCCCCGACCTGCCCAATGATTCGCTCTACGTCCACGACGTTAAATATGCCGGCGAATCGGCGACCTCGAAAATCGACCGAATCCTGAAATCGGCTCAGTCGGCCGGAGCCAACGCCCTGTTCATTTCCGCTCTCGACGAAATCGCCTGGATTTTAAACGTCCGCTCCGGCGATGTGGCCTGCAACCCCGTTGCAACCGCGTTCCTATATCTATCGGCCGACCGCAACGTTCTTTTCATCAACGCCGAAAAAGTCGACGAAAAGACCGCTCAATATCTTGCCTCTATCAATGTTGAAACCGCCGCCTACGACAGTGTGGCCCGATTCCTGGCCCTGCTGCCCAAGGACGCCAGAGTCTACATCGAGCCCGCACGCACGGCCTACACCCTCGCATCGATTATCGGCGACCACGCCGTTGAAGGCCCCTCGGTTGTTGCCCTGCCCAAGGCAATCAAGAACCTGACCCAGATCAAGGGCACACGCGACGCCATGGCTCGCGACGGCGTTGCTCTGGTCAAACTCTTCATGGAAATCGAACGCCGCCTTGCCGCCGGCGAAACCCTGACCGAGCTCGATTGCGACACTCTCGGCACTCGCTTCCGCTCCGAAGGCGCCCTCTACGTCGACAATTCCTTTGAAATGATTGCCGGCTATGGCCCCCACGGCGCTATCGTTCACTATTCGGCCACACCCGAAACCTCGTCGGTCATCGAACCCAA
>CAZDVP010000074.1:0-9521 GCA_964508865.1 uncultured Bacteroides sp.
CCCAACTACCTCACCCGCCGCCAGTTCAACGTCCGCCTGACCATCGACTTCTAATCCACGCTCAGCCGCGTAAAGCAGAGGCCAGGGCGGCGGCGGCGCGGTCGCCGTCGATGGCGGCGGAAACGATACCGCCCGCATAGCCCGCGCCTTCTCCGGCGGGATAGAGGCCGCGGAGTTCGGTATGGGTCATGGTTTCAGGATCGCGGGGAATCCGAACCGGAGCGGAAGTGCGCGTTTCGCAGCCAATAACTGTTGCATCGGCCGTTGCAAAGCCGCGCTGCTTGCGGTTAAAATCCTCGAATCCGCGCTGCAACCGGCGGGCAATTCCTTCGGGTAGCAGCTGGTCAACCCGCGCCGGATAAATCCCTGCGGTATAAGCCGTTGAGGGCAGCGATTTCGACTGCCGGCCGGCAATAAAGTCTGTCATGCGCTGCGCCGGAGCTGCCTGCGAGCCGTTGCCGGCCATGAAAAAGCGGCGCTCAATCTGCTCCTGATAGTCCATCATTTTCAGCGGCGACCCGCCCTCAACATCTTCGGGTAGCAGTTCAACCACCATGCCTGAATTGGCCCAGGCAGTGCCGCGGTTGGCGGGCGACATGCCGTTGACAACCAACAGGCCCGGCTCGCTCGTTGCGGGAATGATGTAGCCGCCCGGACACATGCAGAACGAGTAAACGCCTCGGCCGTCAACTCGCGTCAGCATCGAATACTCCGCTGCCGGCAGATAGCGTCCCCTACCCTTCGGCGAGTGATATTGCAGCTGGTCAATGAGTTGCTGCGGGTGCTCGAGCCGAACGCCAATAGCCAGACCCTTGGGCTCAAGGGTGATTCCGTCGGCATGGAGCGAGCGGTAAACGTCGCGCGCCGAATGGCCGGTGGCCAAAACCACAGGGCCGGAAAGTTCCTCGCCGTCGGCCAAGCATACACCTTTAACCTCGCCGCCGTCGACTATCAGCGACTCAACGCGCGCCTGGAAGCGCACCTGCCCCCCGCAGGCAATTATGTGCTGGCGAATGGCTTTAATCACGCCCGGCAGCCGGTCGGAACCTATGTGGGGATGCGCATCGACGAGAATGTCGGCGCTGGCTCCGTGGGCCACGAGAATGCTCAGAATCTTGTCGACCGGCCCGCGTTTTTTTGAGCGGGTGTAAAGCTTGCCGTCGGAGTATGCGCCTGCGCCCCCCTCGCCGAAACAGTAGTTGCTGTCGGGGTCAACTACTCCCTCGCGCGATAGCCGCGCCATGTCCAATCGCCTGGAGTCCACATCTTTGCCTCGTTCAAGCAGAATCGGGCGCACACCCTCTTCAATCAGCCTCAGCGCCGCAAACAGACCCGCCGGCCCGGCGCCAACAACTATCGCAGTCGGAGCATCCGGCTCAAGCACCTTATAGTCAGGCACCTGCGCGAATTCCATAGGGTCAACCGGCGGTTCATCGACCGTAATAATCAGGTCGAGATTCACCATTACGCGGCGCTGGCGGGCGTCGATGCTCCGCTTGCGCGGCGTTATACCGGTAATGCGGTTGGCATCGCAGTTAAGCCGGGTCGAAACCTCGGCGCGGAGCCTCATCGGCTCGAAAGCCACTTCAGGACTCAGACGGAGTTGGAGCTGTGTGCGCATGGTTCATTCGGCGGATAACGATTAGCAGCGTTGCAATGGTCAACAGGAAAGAAATGAAGTCGCTGGCAGCCATCGAGGCCCATACTCCGTTGAGGCCCCACATTGTCGGGAACCAGAACAGCAGCGGCAAAAGGAAAACCAACTGACGCGTAACGCTCAGGAATATTGAAAGTTGCGGTTTGCCAATACTCTGAAAGAAGTTTTGGATAACAATGGCCGCGCCGATAAAGGGATAGCAGAGCAAAACAATGCGGAAGCCCTCGCGCGAGAGGCGAATCAGCGTGGGGTCGTCGTTAAACATGCGCGTAACCGTGTCGGGGAACGCTTCGGTTATGCCGAAGCCGATAACGGTTATAATCGTTCCGACCCATATGCCGAGACGAAGGGTCTTTTTAACGCGGCTCCACTGGCCGGCACCATAATTATAGCCCAAAATAGGCTGCATGCCCTGCGTAACGCCCATAACGATCATGAGGAAGAACATCGTAACGCGGTTGATGATGCCGTAGGCTCCGACCGCCATATTGCCGTCGGCGCCGCCATAGTCGAGCAGCGACTTGTTGATGAACACAACCACGACGCAGGCACACACGTTGATCAGAAACGGCGACAGGCCTATGGCATATATTTTCTTGGCCAGCGACGGCACAAACCACTTGGCCGACCGTGAAAAGTGCACAAAACTCTTTTTGGAGCAGAAGTGGACAACAACCCAGATAAACGCCGAGGTCTGGCCGCAAACAGTGGCCAGCGCGGCGCCGCGAATGCCCCAGTCGAAAACAAAAATAAAAATCGGAGCCAAAGCCACGTTAACTATAACCGAGAGCAAAGCCGAAATCATAGCCTTTGTCGGATAGCCGGTTGCGCGCATAACGTTGTTGAGCGAAATAAAAACGTAGGCAATCGGCGTTCCGAGCAGAACAACGAACATAAAGTCATGCGCATAAGGCAACGTTTCGGGCGTGGCGCCGAAAAGAATCAGTATATCGTCGAGAAACAGCAGCGACAGTCCGCCGAAAACAACCGAGTGAATCAGGCTGAGCAAAATAACGTTGTGGAGCACGTTGGTGGCCTTGGGCAAATCCTTCTGTCCTAAGAAAATGGAGCTGATTGTTGAACCGCCGACTGCAATCAGGGTTGCAAAGGCGATTACCAGGTTCATCATCGGAAAGGTGATTGCCAGTCCGGTAATAGCCATGGCCCCTACCCCGCGGCCAATGAAAATAGAGTCGACAATGTTATAGAGCGACGTAACGGTGCTCGCAATAACCGCCGGAACGGAATATTGCAGCAGCAGTCGCGCTATCGACTTGGTGCCGAGAGCTGTTGGTGATTCGCCGCTTGCCATCAGATTACTTCAAGATTCGCATTCAGGCGCTGGCGCACCACTTCATACATCATAACGCCGGCGGCCACCGAAACATTCAGCGAGCCTATTTTGCCAAACATCGGAATAGCGGCAGAGCAGTCGGCTAATTTCAGCACTTCGGGCGAAATGCCGGTATCCTCTGCGCCCATAACCAAGGCCACAGGCGTTGTATAGTCGACCTCAGTGTAGTTAACAGCGCTCTTTTCGCTAACGGCCACTATTTTATAGCCGTTATCTTTCAAAAACTTAACAGCCAAGGCCGACGAGCGTTCGCGGCAAACGGGCAGGTGGAGCAACGCTCCGGCCGACGTCTTGACTGCATCGCCGCCAACGCTGACGCTTCCATGCTCGGGAATAACAATGGCGTCCGCCCCCACGCACTCGGCCGTACGGGCAATGGCGCCGAAGTTGCGCACGTCGGTTATGCCGTCGAGCACGATAATGAACGGCAGCTTGCCGTCCTCATAAAGCTCCGGCACCAGATGATCGAGCCGGTAGTAGGTAACGGCGCTCAGAACCGCCAGCACGCCCTGGTGATTCTTGCGGGTAATTCGGTCAATTGTCTGGCCCGGAACCCTGCGAACCAAAACGCGGTTTTCGCGGGCTAACTGCAAAAGCGGGCCAATCAGCTCGCCCTGCAGGTCTTTCTTAACGAGAATCTTATCGATATCGCGGCCGGCCTCTATGGCCTCTGTAACCGCACGTATGCCAAAAATATAGTCCGATTTTTCCATATAATCATTATTTCTTTAAGAGCGAGTCGGCGTTGGCCAGCGCGGCTTCATCGGTGGCCGAGCCGCTGAGCATCAGTGCTAACTCGCCGCGCCGCTGCTGGTCGGTGAGCCGGCAAATGCGCGTGTGGGTCGAATCGCTGTCGTCTTCCTTAAACACTTTGAAGTGGCTCACTCCTCGGGCCGCAACCTGCGGCAGGTGAGTTATCGTTATAACCTGCAGCTGCTTGGAAATGTTTACCATCATCAGGCCCATGCGGTTTGCAACGTCGCCCGAAACTCCGGTGTCAACTTCGTCGAAAACTATGGTAGGCAACTGCAAGCGGCTGGCAATTATCGACTTGATCGACAGCATCAGGCGCGAAACTTCGCCGCCGCTGGCTGCACCGCCAACGGCGCGCGGCTCTTGATTCTTATTGAACGCAAAACGAAATTCAACCGCGTCGGCTCCGGTGGGCAACAGCGTTTTGAGCGGCTCAACGGCGATTTCGCAGCGCAGATTGGGCATTCCCAAAGGCCGGGCAACTTCCAAGAGCTCAGCGCTGAAAAGTTCGGCCGCACGCCGCCGCTGCTCCGACAGTTTCGCCGCTGTAGCCTCGGCAATTTTGCGGGCTCCGGCTGCCGCAATTTCGAGGTCGTTTAGAGCCATATCGCCGTCGCCAATCGCCTCTAAGCGTGAGCGCAAATCCTCGCGAATGGCAATCAGCTCGCCAACCGTTTCTACCTTGTGGCGCGCCTGAAGGGCATAAATCTCGCTCAGACGCTCTTCAATCTGTTCCAGCGCCTGGGGGTCAGCGCCGAGGTTGGAGTCATAGTCGGCTAACGTTTCTGCAATATCCTGAATTTCAAGGCGTGCGGAGTCGAGCCGACGCGCCAGGTCGGCCGCGTCTTCGAGCATCTCCGAGAGGTTTTCAGTGGCCTCAACCGCCTCAGCCAAGGAGTCGAGCGCCGGAGCGTCGCCGTTGGTCAGCAGGTCGAGCGCATCGGTCAGAAGCTGCTTGATGCCGGTCATGTTGGCCTGGAGTTCGCGCTCGTTTTCAAGTTCTTCCTGCTCGCCGTCAACGAGTTGCGCCTCATCGAGTTTGCTCAGCCTGAAGCGGATGAACTCCTCGTCGGCGCGGTTCTGTTCGAGAGCCTTGCGGGCCTCGTTCAGGGCGCGTTCGGCGCGACACATGGCGGCGTATTCAGCCTGATACTTAGCCAAAAGCTCGCCCGAGCGGGCAACGCTGTCAATTATCTGCAGCTGATAGTCGGGCGCGGCAAGCAGCTGATTCTGGTTCTGCGAATGTATGTCGATTAGCTGCTGGCCAAGTTCGGCAAGCTGAGTCAGATTCACGGGCGAATCGTTGATGAACGCGCGCGACCGTCCGCTCGGAGCCAGCTCGCGGCGCAGAATGCACTCGTCGCTCCAGTCCAGATCGTTTTCCTCGGCCCAGCGGGCAAGCGCCGGGCGACCGGCAACATTAAAAGTCGCTTCAACAACCGATTTGCAGTCGCTGCGGCGAATAACCTTGGCATCGGCGCGCGCTCCAAGCAGCAGCCCGAGCGCCCCGAGAATAATTGATTTACCGGCACCTGTTTCGCCGGTAATTATGTTGAGCCCGTCGGTGAACTCGATGTTGAGCGAGTCAATCAGGGCGTAGTTGGCAATATGAAGGCTTTTAATCATTTCTGAGGGCCCTTTTTGATTGCGTTGAGCCGCCGGCTTTCGGTTGGCCAGAGCGGATAAATGGTTTCATAAACACGCTCGCGCTCGGTTTGCTGCGCTTTGGAGTAAACGTTGACAAGCTCGTCGAGTTTGGCGTCGCGCGTCATCGACAGCGCCACCGACATAGGCTGCTGGTCATAAACTGTTTTCAGCATATCTATGGCGTCGGTTATATTGGCGCGACCCTTGTCGGGGCTCTGGGCCATTTCGTCGAGGCCGTTGCGGTGGTAGCGATAGGTAAAGTCGCGCATAATTTCGGTTTGGGGCGAGGTGAAAGCCTCTAAGATGGCCGAGCGGTTCTTGGTGTCGTCGAATGCTTTCCACCCCACTTCGCCGCTCGACTGGGCATCTTGAACAATGATTTTCAAACGTTCCCAGAACGGCTCGCCGCCGCGAGGCGAAAAGCTGTCGAAATCCATTGCCAAAAATAGATAGGCATAGAAATTGAGAATCTGCGTCAGCTGGTTCTCCATGCCGTTGAGCGAAAAGGTCAGCTGCTCGCCTTCGGTGTAGTTGAAGTCGATTTTGGAGTCTTGAAAGTTAATGAGCGTGGTCGTGTAGTTGCTGTTATAGACCGGGCGCGACGATTGAATCTGAAGCGTGCCCTTAACGGTGTTGTCGGTATATTCCGACACGGTCAGCAGCATTCGGCAGTCAATCTTCTCATTCGCTGCAAGTTGCGCTTCCGAGAATTTGGTGTTGTTCATATACTCGGTAATCGCTTCCTTCAGGGTTTCAAAAGTCTGAGTGGAAACGTTTTGCAGCTTCTGGGTGTTGATTTCTACCTGACAGTTAAGCTCCTGGGCCGCAGTGGTCAGGCCGAGGAGCAGAAGCAGACTGATGAGGAGGGAGCGGAGTTTCATTTCTGCAGGGAGGATATGTAGGTAACAATGTCGGCGGCCACTTCGCTCTTCGGCTTGAGTTCATAGGGCGTTGCGGTTCCGTCGGCGGAAATAATCGTTACTTTGTTGGTGTCGGTTCCGAACCCGGCGCCGGCATCGCGCAGGGAGTTGACCACCACCGCGTCGAGGTTCTTGCGCTTGAGTTTGTCGGTTGCGTGGGCGGTTTCGTTGTCGGTTTCCAGGGCGAAGCCGACTAATATCTGGCCCGGACGCTTGGCTGCGCCTATAGTGGCGGCGATGTCGGGGTTCTTGACGAGTTTGAGCTGCGGCGGTTCGTTGCCCTCGCGCTTGATTTTCTGCGCAGCGGCGTTTTCAACCCTATAGTCGGCAACGGCCGCGGTCATAACGGCGATGTCGGCCTGCGGCCAAGCGTCGTTGCAGCGGTCGAGCATTTCCATAGCGCTCTCAACCTTAACGACTTCAACATTGGCGCTCCGGGGTTTGAGGCTCCCGACGGGACCGCTGACCAGCGTAACCTTGGCGCCGCGGCGCGCGAATTCATCGGCTATGGCATAGCCCATTTTGCCGGACGAGAAATTACCTATAAATCTCACCGGGTCAATGCGTTCATAAGTCGGCCCGGCGGTTATGAGAACGTGCTTTCCCCTGAATTCGCCTTCCTTAGCAAAAAAATCACTCAGCACCTCAACAATCCGTTCGGGCTCTTCCATGCGGCCCTTGCCCACCAGGTGGCTGGCCAGTTCGCCGGCGGTCGGCTCGATGATGTGGTTGCCATAGCTGCGCAATAGGTCGAGGTTTGCGGTGGTCGACGGGTGAGCCATCATGTCCAGATCCATTGCCGGAGCTACAAACACTGGCGCTTTTGCCGACAGATAGGTGGTTACCAGCATATTGTCGGCAACGCCGTAGGCCATTTTGCCTATGGTGCAGGCAGTTGCCGGCGCAACCACCATGGCGTCGGCCCAGAGGCCAAGATCTACGTGGGAGTGCCACTCGCCGGTGTTGGCCGTAAAGAACTCGGTGATAACCGGTTTGCCGGTGAGGGTCGACAGTGTCAGCGGCGCTATGAACTCGCGTGCCGACGGAGTCATAACAACCTGAACCTCAGCTCCGGCCTTGACCAGCAGGCGGGCAAGCAGCGCCGACTTATAGGCGGCAATACCGCCGGTAATGCCTAAAACTATGTGTTTGCCGCGAAGCATATCAGCAGCCTTTCTGTTTCTGAAGAAAGCGGGTATAGAGGCGCATAACAACGCGCTTCGTGTCGGCGGCAAAGTCGCTGTTTTGCATCCAGTCGCAATAGTTGCGGTCCGACGCAAACACTTCATCAACGGTCTTGCCCTTGTGCTTGCCGAAGTTGAACACCTCGCGGCCCTGTTCGTCATAAACAATGCGGCCGGCAAGGTCTACGCCCTTGCGCTGGGTGGAGAAATTGGCCAGAAAGTCCATGTCGTTCTTCAGCTCCGGATAGCGGTCGAGCTGCGCTTTGAGCACCTCATAGGTCGCGCGAGTGTCGGCGTTGGCGCTGTGAGCCTCGGTCAAATCTTTGTTGCAATAGAACTTATAGGCGGCAATCAGAGTGCGCTGCTCCATTTTGTGGAAAATGGTCTGCACATCTATCAGCCGGCAGCGCGACGGATCGAAATCATCAACTCCCGCGCGAATAAATTCCTCCTGCAGCAGCGGCAAATCAAACTTGTTCGAATTGAAGCCGCCAATGTCGCACCCCTGGAAGGTGCGCGCAATTTCGCGGGCTATATCCTTGAAATGACGCTCGTTGGCAACGTCGGCATCGGTTATATGATGAACTGCAGTTGCCTCGGGCGGAATCGGCCGGCCCGGATTGACACGAATGGTTTTCGACTCCTCGGTTCCGTTAGGAAAAACCTTGATGTAGGAGATTTCAACGATGCGGTCGTTTTGAAAATTGACCCCGGTGGTTTCGAGGTCAAAAAATATAATCGGTTTGGTTAGATTGAGTTCCATTAGAATTCGGTAACGTTCATGGGCATGAGAATCATCAGCAGGTCAGTGTGTTCGCCCTGCTCCGACGGCGAGAACACGCCGGGACGCGACGGATCGCTGAGCTTAACAACCACTTCGCTCGTGGGAATGGTCGAAAAGATTTCCATCACATAGGGAACCGAAAAGCCGATAATCATTTCATCCTTGTCGAAATCACATGCAACATTCTCAACCGCGCGGGTGCAGTAGGCGTTGTCGACCGCCTTAACCGTTACCTGATTGGGAGTTATGCGCAGCTTAACCTGATTCTGGCCCTGATCGCCAAACACGCTGACGCGGCGCAGCGCGCTCAAAAACGACTGAGTGTCAACCGTCATCGTGTAAGGATTATTCTCCGGCACCACGCGGTTATAGTTCGGATAAACGCCCTTGAGCAACTGGCAGCTCAAGCTGATTTCCTCGGTTTCAATGAGTGCGCGCTTCGAATCAAGCGAGAACTTAACTTCGCCCTCTTTCGGCAACACGTTCTTAATCACCTGAGCCGGCTTCGTAGGCATGATGCACGAAGTCGTAACTCCCGGTGCTGCCAGGCTGTTGCGGTAGCGCACCAGCTTGCGCGTGTCAGTAGCCACGAACGTAATGCCGTCATCCTTAATATCAAAGAAAATACCCATCATCTGCGGGCGCAGGGTGTCCGTGCCAACCGCAAACAGCGTATTGTCAATGCCGGCCAAAATCTGCTCGCAAGGAACGCTGAACGAAACCGCATCCGGGTCCATTTCAACCTGCGGAGTCGGATACTCCTCGCCAACAATGCCGATAAAATCAAATTTACCCGCACCGTTATTATACGTAACCTGAATGGCCAGCGAATCATCGTCGATTTCAAACGTAATGCCGATGTCGGGCATCGACTTCAGCAGCTCCGTCAACCTGCGTGCATCAACGCAGAAACGGCCCTCGCCCTCAGCCTCCATGACCGGCACTCGTGCCGAAAGCGTGTTTTCAATATCGCTGGCTGTGAGGGTCAGCACATTACCCTTCAACTCAACCAGGAAATTATTCAGAATCGCCATCGGGTTCTTAGAATTGATAACCTTGCTGACCGCCGAGGCAGAGCTATAGAGCACTTTGCTTTCTACGTTGAATTTCATTTCTCAATTAAAATTTGGTTCCATTATTTAAGTAAGCAAAGTTAAGCAAAATTTCCGAAACCACCAAATCCCACCGCTAAACCTTTCTATAACTAACTGGGAGCGAGGGC
>CAZDVP010000075.1:0-3539 GCA_964508865.1 uncultured Bacteroides sp.
CCGCACCTACGCCCCCTTCGTCAAAGCCATGCTCGACGAAATGCGCCCGCGCGTCCGCGGCATGATTCACTGCTCGGGCGGCGCGCAAACCAAGATTCTCCACTTCCTCGACCCCTCGCTGCGTGTGGTCAAGGACAATCTGCTGCCCATTCCGCCGCTGTTTGAAATGATTCAGCGCCAGAGCGGAACCGACTGGCAGGAAATGTATAAGGTATTCAACGTGGGCACCCGCCTGGAAGTCTACGTTGACCCGGCCGACGCTCAGCGCGTAATCGACCTGGCGGCCGGCTTCGGCATTCCCGCGCAAATCATCGGCCGCGTCGAGCCTGCCGCCCCCGGCCAATCGCGCCTGACCATCTCCGGCCCCCACGGCACCTTCGACTACAACTCCTAATTTTGAGTTATGGAGGTTAAGGAGATTGTTCGGCAGGCGAGGGAAAAGCTCAAGATTGAGGAGCTCACTGCGATGCAGCATAAAATGGCCGGGCTCGGAGCCGACGCCTCCGCCGTGGCCCTGATTGCCCCCACCGGCTCGGGCAAAACCCTGGCCCTGGCTCTGGCTCTGCTGCCGCGAATCAGCGGCTCGACCGGCAAAGTCGAAGCGCTCGTCATCGCCCCCACGCGCGAACTCACCCTCCAGATTGCCAAAACTTTGAGCCAGGTTGCTCCGCGGCTGCGAGTTGTTGCGCTCTATGGCGGCCACTCCGTTATTGACGAAACGCGCTCGCTGGAAGCCGCGGTGCCCGACGTGGTTGTCGGCACTCCCGGCCGCATACTCGACCACATTGGGCGCGGCCGCCTGGACCTCTATCGCGTCAAAGTGCTGGCCGCCGATGAATACGACAAATCGCTCGAGCTCGGCTTTCAGGACGAAATGCGCCGCATAGTGCGCAAAATCCACGCGCCTCAGCTGCTGATTCTAACGTCCGCCACGCGCCTCGACGAGCTGCCCGACTGGCTCCCGGCCCGCGGATTGCAAACGCTGGATTTCACCTCATCGAGCGCCGTTCAGCCTCAATTGAGCGAATATGCAGTCAGCAGCGACGAGGCCGACAAGCTCCCGGCGCTGAAGGAGCTGCTTCTGCGCCTGCCGCAACAGCGCACAATAATTTTCGTTAACCACCGCGAAAGCGCCGAGCGGGTGTTCAACTTCCTGCAAAAGGGCGGTTTTCCCGCAGTGCTCTACCATGGAGCCCTCGACCAGCAGGAGCGCGAAAACGCCGTTGACATTTTCACCGGCGGCGCCGCGCCGATACTCGTGGCCACCGACCTGGCCGCCCGCGGGCTCGACATTCCGCAGGTGCGCAACGTTATTCACTACCACTTGCCCTCGTCGCCCGAAACGCGCACCCACCGCAACGGACGCGCCGGACGCATGGGAGCCTCGGGCGAGGTTTACTACCTCATCGGCCCCAACGAGGAAGCGCCCGTTGGCGCCGGCCCCATTTCGTTTGCCCACAGCGAACCGCAGCAGTGGCCCCGCCCGGCCCGGGTGCTCTACTTCCACAGCGGCCGCAAGGAAAAACTCTCGAAGGGCGACATTGTTGGCGCACTCACCGGCCCCGGCGGCCTCAGCGCCGACCAGATCGGCCACATTGCGCTCCACGACCACCGCGCCCTCGTTGCGGTTTCGAACTGCGACGCCGATGCCCTTGCGCGCACCCTTTCGGCCGGCAAAATCAAGGGCAAAAAAATCCGCGTCACCCCCTTGAAATAAGGGCGCGACGCGGTTTAAGTTTTCATTTATCCGTTGCCGCTCAATCAGAAGCGGAAACCGAGCGTCAGAGCTATGCGGTTCGAAGTGTCGGTCAGTTTTCCCTGCGGCCCGCGCTCAGGTTTGTCGGCAAGCACATAGTCCTGGTTGGGCTGGTGGGGGAAAGGAGAAAAGGCATTCCACTGGGCGGTCGATGTGCTGTGAACATAGGCCAGGTCAACCGAAACGCGGCTCCAGCGGTAGCCTATGCCGGCAGTGATGTTCTGGCGGTTGCCGTCGAGGGTATACATCGAGTTGACGCCGGCGGTGTAGATGTAGTTGTCGCCATTGCTCGTTTCGGTCGTAACGCCCGAAGTTTTAAAGCCATAGCCGGCACGCAGCGAAAAGGCGGGAGTCACTCTCACTTCGGCACCCAGGCGGAGCTCATGCGAGCCGCAATAGTATTGCTTAACGTCTTGCGCAATCTCCGGCGAAGCGTCAACGCCATAGTCGCCCATCTGCGGGTAGGCTTCATAAACATAGTCGGCCGACAGGATGAAGCGACCGCCAAGAACCGTTGCGGCCGAGGCCATCAGGCGCCAGGGCGACTTGAAGTTGCGGGTCCAGTAGCCGTTGCCGGTTTCGGCATAGGGATTGTCGGCCTCGGAGCCGCCGGGAATATTGTCGTAGGTATAATAGTCATAGTCAGGAGTGGGAGGCATGCCCAGACCGTAGGTTACTTGTGCGCTCTGGTTGAACTGAAGCGAATACCAGGTCGGGGTGTGAACGGCCAGACCGAGGCGGAACTCGTTGATAGGCTTGAAAATCAGGCCGAATTTCATATTGAAGCCTGCGCCGGAAACACTCTGGTAGGTGTCGATACCCCACTCTGCGGCGCCGTTGCCGAACCGGTCGTCGGTGCCGTCGCCGTAGCGTATGTAGGCATCGGAAATCTGCTCGTTATAGTTGGCGGTGCGGGCAAACGACAGGTCGCGAATGCCGAAACCTATGCCCCAGTAAATCATGTCGGCGAAATTGCCGCCGAAGTTAATCGAATACTCGTCGACATAGCCGCGTTCCTCAACCGAAACCTCGGCGTTGGCACGCGAACCGGGCTGATAGAGGCCCGCATAGCCGTCGCCCGTAAAGTTAATCAGTCGGGTATTGAAAGCCAGGGCCGAAAGCCAGTCGGCATCGGAGTCAAAAAATGGGTCGTAGGAATCGGTGCCCTTGAGCTCGCCGGGCAGGAACTGCCACGACGAAGCGGCCACATAGTTGGTCCAGGAGGTGTTGATAACCGGGAAATAGCCGCGATAATAGCGGTTAAAGGTGTTAAGCCGGTTATAGCTGGCGCCCCACTGAAAATAGGGCATCACTTCGCTGCCGGTGTTGACCGCTCCGATATAGCCGAAGTTATCGCAGGCCACGTTGGTTTGCTTATGGCGGTAGGCCTCGGAGCCGGTGTCGTCGAGGGTTATGCGGCGGGGGTCGATATCGAGCGTGGCTGAAATTTCGCTCGAACGGTAAACGCCTATGCCGGCGGGATTCTGCGTCAGGGTTGAAATATCGCCACCGAGGGCACCGAACGCTCCGGCCATTGACATATAGCGGGCGGTTCCGCGCAGTTGCGAGGCCGACAGGGTTCGGTAGTCGAGTGCGCTCTGGGCGGAAGCCGCAGCTCCACAAGCGCCGATCATAAAGGCTATTGCAATCTTTTTCATAGGATTGAATTGGCTGAAAGTGAGTCAAAAAGAGAGTCGATTAACGGCGACCGCCTCCGGAGCGGCCACTGCCGCCGCCACTGCTGCGGCCCGATGAGCTGCCGCCTGAATAGCTGCTGCGGCCG
>CAZDVP010000075.1:3639-9491 GCA_964508865.1 uncultured Bacteroides sp.
AGCTGCTTGAGCTGCCGCGGCCGGTCGAGGTCGGGCGGGTGCCGGTGGGTCGGGTGCCCGCGGTAGCCGATGAGCTCGGGCGACGACCGGAGTTATTGTTGTTAGGCTTGGTGGTCACAGTCGGGCGAGTGCCGGAAGGACGGGTGCCGGCGCTGGCGCTCGACGAGGGCCGGCCCGAAGGACGCGAAACGCCCGAGCCTCCCCAGCCGCCGGGATAGGCACTGCCGCCATGGCCGGGATGAGCCGGACCGGGCTGCGGGTGGTGGTGGGGAGGATAGCCTCCGCCCCAACCCCAGGTCGGACCCCAACCGGGACCCCAGCCCCAGCTTGGACCCCAGCCCCAGTTCCACGAGGGGCCCCAGCCCCACGAAGGACCGAACGACCAGCTCCAGGTCGGACCCCAGTAGTTATAGCTCCACCAGGGATTGTTGTAGTACCACGCCGGACGCACCGCCCAGTCCCACGCGCCGGCATAGAAATAGCGGTTCACGTAGCTATCCCAGGGGTCGGGGTTCTGAACGTAGATGTTGAGCGTGGGCGAGGCCGTTCCGGTTGCGCCGGCCAGCTCGTCGTTGGCATAGGAGTAGTAATATTGCAGATCGGGGTCGTTGCTGCTGATAACTATTTCGGGATTCGAAAAGCGCTCGATGCGGCGGGTGTACTGGAAGTTCTCGCCCAGGTCGGTCGCGGCGGCCTGCTGCGGCTTGTAGGAGCCGCGGCGGTTATATTCGTCGACCGCGCGGGTTGACCCGGCCCTATAGTCGGCCGCAACCGTGTCGGCCGCGGCATCAACCCAAACTGCCTGCTGCTTCTGCTTTTCGGCTTTTTCCTTTTTGGCCTTTTTGGCGTCGAAATATATATCGTCGTCGAAATAGCCCTGGGCGCCGGCCGCTCCGGCAGTTAGCAGGGCTGCGGCGGCGAGCGCAAACATGCGGCGGAAGTAAGTAGTCGTTGTCATATCGGTTTGCATTTCAAGGTTTATACCCTTTTAGACGGCCAAGAGGGCCGCGGGTTTAACTTAATGAATGGCAAATTTACGAATATTCTGTCAAAAATCAAACAATAGCGGCACTTTTTTGCCGCTATTGCTTACTAAGTTGTCTATTTGATGGAATTCTGTTATTCCTGCTTGACAGGCTTCATGTCGTAGGAGCCCATGGCCAGGGTGAAGCCCCAGTAGATAAAGGCGAGCGAGGTCAGGAAGCTAACGTTGACCATGTTCTGCAGATAGCCGGCTTCAAGGAAGAAGAAACCGATAACCAGAAGCAGGATGCCGTTGATCAGCTGCAGCCACCAGTATTTGCGGTCGCGGCCGTTGACCGAGCTTACGAGAGCGCCAACGCCCCAGAAAATGAACACGAAGGCAATGAAATAGGGGAACACGGCTTCGGCAAGAGTTATGCTGCGGACCAGCATGAAGCCGATAAACATATCGATTACGCCGCCGGCGAGCCACCAGCCCCAACCGCGCGGACGGTTTTCAGATGCACTTACACAAAGTTGAACCACTGCGGCACCAATCAGCATCCAGCCGAAAAGAACCGATGCCACTGCATAGCCGATAGCAGGGAAGAACCAATAAGCAAATCCGGCAATCACCATAAGGACGCCAATTACTGTTACGAGCCACCAAAGTTTGGTCTGACCCCAGAAAGATGTTGTTTGTTTCATAGCTTGATTATTTTGTAATAGTTAAACGTTTGATTATATAACACGCCAAAGCCCGATTTTGTTTTTCGCGATTTTTTTTGTAACTTTGCACATTGCTTTTAAGAACTTACGACCCGGAAATGAGCCAACCTAAAATGCTTTTTATCTCCCAGGAGGTGACGCCCTACCTGCCGGCCTCCTCTCTGGCGGATTTGTCGAACGCCCTGCCCCGCCTGGCACAGGATGCGGGCTACGAAGTTCGGCTCTTTATGCCTAAATACGGCAACATCAACGAACGCCGCAATCAGCTCCATGAGGTTATACGCCTGTCGGGCATGAACATCGTTATCGACGACACCGACCACCCCCTGGTAATCAAGGTGGCCACCATGCAGTCTACCCGCGCGCAAGTATATTTTATCGACAACGACGACTATTTTGAACGCCACCCGTCGGCGCAGCTCGAAACCGTTAGCCACGCCGAGGAAAACGGCGAGCGAACGGTGTTTTTCGTGCGCGGCGTTGCCGAAACGACCAAAAAGCTCCGCTGGGACCCTGTGGTTATTAACTGCACCGGCTGGATAACCGCCCTGACGCCGGTTTATCTCAAGCGCGTTTATAACGACGACCCGGTTTTCCGCAAGGCCAAGGTGGTCTACATTCTGACCAACAACGAGCCCGCGCCCGCCGAGCCGCTCAACCCCCGAACCTACAAGCAGATGCGAATCGACGGCATCACCGACCGCTTCCTCGGCTCGGTAAAAAACAAGCCCATGGACTTCGGCAACCTCAACCGCCTGGCAATCGACCATGCCGACGCCATTATCGTCGGCCACGCCGACGTTGACCCCGAGCTGGTGGCCTACGCCGAGGCCTCGGGCAAGCCGATGCTCCACTTCAGCGACGAACTCGCATCGAACCATGCGCTCCTTTCTGACTTCTACGCAAAAATCCTCACTCCGGAAAAATGAATATTACCCGCCGACTCACCTTGCCGCTGATTCTGCTGGCGATTCTGTCAGTTGCCGGCTTCAGCGCCTGCGACAACGCCGACCCGGTCAACATGCCCGGCGCATCGCTGGTCAAGGACCAATTCGTTATTGAAATATCCGACACCTTTACCATTCAGGCCAAGTCGATTCTCAATCCGCGCGTGCAGTCGCGAACAACCACCCAGCTGCTCGGCGCAATCGACGCCACAACCTACGGCACCCTGCGCGCCGATTATGTGGCCCAGCTTTTCCCGTCGAACAACATCGACATCACCGACGTTACGCTCGACTCGGTCAAGCTCCAGCTCGTTTTTGAGAAAAACGGCTTTGTCGGCGACTCGCTCGCTCCCATCGGCATTGAAGTGTTTCCGCTGACCGACACTCTCCCCTATCCCATCTACTCGAACTTCCCCGCCGACACCCGCTATGCCACCACCGGCTTCTACGACGCGAACCCCGGCCCCGCCGACTGCCACGGCATCGGAATGTTCACGGCCGTTGGCGGCGCAATCAGCACCGAAGCCGCCGCCAGCAAATATCGCTTCGCCTACGCCAACCTGCCTCTGGAATTCGGCCAGAAAATCCTCAACGCGTTCAAGGACCCGGCAACCCGCCCGCTTTTCAGCGACCCCGAGGAGTTTGCAACCAATATCTTTCCGGGCGTTTATGTGCGCACAACCTTCGGCTCCGGCCGCGTTACCCGCATAACCGACACCCGCCTGCTGATGTACTACCAGAAACGCTCAATGATTGAAAACGACAAGGGCGTTCTCGTTGACTCGCTCCAGCACCTCTATTCATACTATATGACTTCGGCTCCGGAGGTGCCCTCCAACACTTGCATCAACCTCGAAATGGCTCCGTCGCTCACCCAAATGGCCGAGCAGGGCCGCGCAATCATCGTGAGCCCCGCCGGGCGCGACGTTGAGCTGCGTTTCCCCATTGAAAGCATCATAAGCGCCTACGAAAAAGCCACGGTTTCGACCCTTTCGCTCATCAACACCATGACCTTTACCATGCCAGCCGACTCAATCGTCAACGGCCGCGGAATAACCCCGCCCACCTATCTGCTCATGGTGCTCTCGAAAGACAAAGACAAGTTCTTCGCAGCCAATAAGCTCCCCGACGACGTAACTTCGTTTACCGCCGCCTTCAACTCCAACACCATGACCTACGACTTCGGCAACATGCGCAACTACCTGATGGAGATGCTGGCGAAAAAAGATCAGCTAACGCCCGAAGATTTCATGTTCACCCTCACTCCGGTGTCGATGGTCATGGACGACGCCTCATCGTCGTACTACGCGTCGACCGGCTCGACACTCTCCGGCATGTCGCCCATGGTTGCAATGCCCGCAATGGTTGAGCTGCTGCCCAAGGATGCCAAGGTAACGCTCACATTCTCAAAACAGGAGCTCTGATGGCCTACGATTTCGACCGGGTTATTGACCGCCGCGGAACCAACGCCGTCGCCTACGAAAAACTGCCGCTATATTTCAACACAACCGACGCCGAACCCTTCTGGGTGGCCGACAGCGGCTTTGCAACTCCCCCATTTATCATCGACGCGCTGCGCCGCCGCCTGGAGCACCCGATTTTCGGCTACACCATTGAAGCTCCACAGTGGCGCCCGGCGCTGGTCAACTGGCTGCGCGAACGCCAGAACTGGCACATTGAACCGCAATGGCTCGCCTTTATTCCCGGAATAGTCAAAGGCATCGGAATGGCCATTAACGCCCTGACCTCGCCGGGCGATAAAATCATTATTCAGCCTCCGGTCTATCACCCCTTCCGCATAGTGCCCGAAAGCAACGGCCGCCGGGTGGTGTTCAACCCCTTGCGCGAACTGCCCGACGGAGGCTATGAAATGGACTTCGACCATCTCGCCCGGATTGCCGACAGCGATTGCAAAATGCTGATTCTCTGCAATCCTCATAACCCTGCCGGCATTGTCTGGCCGGTCGAGACCCTCAGACGCCTGGCCCGGTTCTGCAAAGAGCGCAACATCATTGTCATTTCCGACGAAATCCACTGCGACATGCCGCTGTTCGGAGCCGTCCACACTCCCTTTGCCACCGTAAGCCCCGACGCCGCAAGTAACTCAATCACTTTCCAGGCGCCCTCAAAAACGTTTAACATCGCCGGCATAGTCAGCTCGTTTGCCGTGGTGCCCGACCCCGAACTGCGCAAACGCTTTTTCGGCTGGCTCGAAGCCAACGAGCTCTGCGATCCCGACATTTTCGCCCCTATAGCAACCATTGCCGCCTACTCGCCCGAAGGCGAACAGTGGCGCCGGCAACTGATTGCTTACCTCGAAGAAAACATCGACTTCACCATCGACTACCTCCGGCGCGAAATCCCCGCAATCAAGCCGCTGCGCCCCGGCGCATCCTTTCTGATCTGGCTCGACTGCCGCGACCTGGGCCTGCCCCAACAGCAGCTGGTCGACCTCTTCGTGAAAAAAGCCAAACTCGCGCTCAACGACGGCACCATGTTCGGCCCCGGCGGCGAGGGCCACATGCGCTTCAACATAGGCTTTCCGCGCCAAAAAATCGCCGACGCTCTCCAAAAACTCCGTAACGCAATTATCAGCCAATGAACGAGCAACCCTACGTAATTGCCATCGGACGCCAAATGGGCTCCGGAGGCCGCGAGCTCGGCCGACTCCTGGCCGAACGACTCAACATTGACTTCTACGACAAAAAGCTCCTTGCCGATGCCGCCAAAAGTTCCGGACTCATCGCCCACACCCTCGAGCAATCCGACGAGCGCACGCCGTCATTTCTCAGCAACGTGTTCGGCTCAGCCTTCGGTCAGCCGATAACCAACGTGGGCTCCTACTCCTACGACGACACAGCCTATCGCGCCGTCAGCGACACCATCCGCACCCTCGGCGACACCAAAAGTTGCGTAATCGTTGGCCGCACGGCCGACTATGTTCTGCGCAACCATCCCCGCTGCGTGTCAATCTTCGTGCATGCACCCGAAGACGCCTGCATCAAACGCGTAATGGCCCGCGGCGACAAAGCCACCGAAGCCGACGCGCGCGCTCTGGTGCGCAAAACCAACAAACTGCGCGCCTCCTACTACGAATTTTATACCGACAAACCCTGGGGAGCCGCCTCGACCTACGACCTCACCGTCAACTCCTCACTCCTCCCCCTGCCCGACCTCGCCGACCTACTCGCCACCTACATCCGCCGCCGCCTC